>JBATYB010000352.1:0-7312 GCA_049673825.1 Methylocella sp.
CTGGTCAGCACCGCGCTTGGGCTGATCGTGCTGTTGCGCGTTTCGCAGAATCACACCCCTCGCTATGGCGATATTGTCGAGCACTTCAAATACGGTTCGATCGGCGCCGAGCAAAATAGCGGGATCCCCTACCGCGTCTGGCGCGCCCTCCCGCGGCTGTTTCCGGAGGCCTTCGAACAACGCGACGACTATTCCGCATTTGGCTTTTTGTATGAGAGCGACGCCGATGATCGGCCAAGAGTTCTGCCGATCGGGATCGCGCGGCGCGTTTATCGCGGTGTCGAAGTTGTCTGGTTCAATTGCGCGACATGCCATACCGGCACGGTCTCGGGGCCGAATGGGGAGGTTAAATCACGCTCCGCCCGGCTTGTGGTGCCGGCGATGCCGCCCGACAACTTGGATTTGTACCGGTTTATCCGATTTTTGCTGGATGCCGCCGCGGATGAGCGCCTCTCGCCCGGCGTTCTGATTCCGACCATCAACCAGACCGGGCCAAAACTCGGGCGCATCGAAGAGGCGATCTACCGCTGGTTCGTGATTCCAAAATTACGGGAAGGCCTGGTGACGCGCCGGTCGCGGCTGTTGCCCTTGCTCGCGCGGCAGCCGCCGTGGGGCGCCGGCCGTGTTGACACTTTCAGTTCGTACAAGCGGATCCAAGCAAACTGGACGATGAGCTCGCTGCTGCCCGGAGAGCTCATCGGGACGGCGGACTTCCCATCGATATTTCAGCAGGGTCCGCGCGAAGGCATGCATTTGCATTGGGATGGCGACAACACATCGCTGGCCGAGCGCAACCTCTCGGCGGCTCTCGGCGCGGGCGTCACTCCGGAGTCGGTCGGCCACGCCGCCATCGATCGTGTCGCGGACTGGCGAAAGAGCCTGCGTCCGCCTCCGAGTCCCTGTCGGCCTGACGCCGCGGCCGTCGCGCGGGGACGCGACACCTACATGAGGCATGCTTGCGTGGCCTGCCATGGATATCAGGATGTCCGGGGCTACGTATTCAAGGGCGAGAAACTCGGACAGGTCGAACTCAATTACGACCCCAAAGTCGAGCCCAACAAGCAACTCGGAGTCGACCCTCACCGGCTCGATTCTTACACGGAACGCCTGCGCGACTTTCAACTGGCCGAACTCTTCAAGGGCACAAAATATCAGTTCAAGTGGTTTGAAAAGACTTTCGGCTATGCCAACCTCCCGCTTGACGGGCTGTGGCTGCGCGCTCCCTATCTGCATAGCGGCTCCATCCCGACGCTGGCGGATCTGCTGGAGCCGCCGGAAAAGCGGCCGGCAAAATTCATCCGCGGGATCGACAAGCTCGATCCCGATCGCGGCGGATTTGTCGCTCCGGCATGCGATGCGCCGCCGGCGCAGACGAAGAATTTCTGCTTCGATACCGGCCTGCCGGGAAATAATAATACGGGCCACCGTTACGGCACCAATCTTTCCCCCGCCGAGAAATCCGACCTCTTGGCTTATCTCCTCACGTTCTGAGCCCTGGAGGCGTGCGATGAACCAAGAGCAGACGCTATCCTGGACCGAAGCCCAGAACGCGAGCCGTCTTCAAACCTACCGAATGCTCTTCCTCATCAGCATTCTCGTAAACCTGGTGGTCTGCTTCTGGGCCCTGTTCGATCCCGTCGGCTTCACGCGGTTTCTTCATCAGCCGGATCCTTACCCGGAGGCTTGGCCGCGAATCTGGGGCGCAACCCTGCTTGGTTTGCATCTTCTGTATGTGCCGGGGCTAATCAATCCATTGTTCTACTGCTGGCCCAACTGGTCGAGCATCGCGATCAAGCTTTTCATGCCAATTCTGTACCTGTGCTCAGGACTCTACTTCCTCCCATTCACCGTGTGGGATTTCAGCTTCGGCGTCATCCTGCTTATCGCTTACTATAAACTGACTATGTCGGATCTTCATCGAGAGCCGTTGCGCGGATTCCGGCGCAACGCTACGCGCCCAGGATCGAGAATCGGGGGCAGCCCCGCCTTCGCATGATCAATGGCTTAGGAGAGTATGATGGCAAGCTATTTACAACGCTACGATGCGACACCGGTGGCCGCGCGGTGGCCTCTTGTTCGTGGCTGGATGCATGAGGAGCCGCTGGCGTTCTATGCCGAGCTCCGGAAGGATCGACCCATTCTCGTCATGCCGGAGGTGACCCTCGCGACGAGGTTCGACGACTGCACCGAGATCCTCCGCCGGCACGAGCTGTTCAGCGTCGCGCTTTATAAGCCCAAACAGGGCGATTACTTCATGGCCCAGGACGATACGGCGGTGCATTGGCGCGAAAAATCGATCATGCGCTCCATTCTCGATTTCGAGGACATTCCGGCCATCCGCACTTTTGTGGCGAACAAGGCGGCCGAGCTTTTGGCGGCGGCGGGCGGCTCGATGGATGCGGTGCCGGGCCTGACCCGCGCCGTGCCCTTGGCCCTTGTTCAGGACTGGTTCGGGTTCGCCCACAGCGATCCGGCGAAATTGTGCAAATGGTCCTACTGGAGCCAGACCGACACGTTCTGGAATCAACCGTTCGACTCGATCGCCTGGCCCGATCCTAGCAAGATCGTCGCCGAGCGCGAAGCCGCGACCAAGGAAATGGCCGTCTATCTGGCCGAGCTCGTTTTGCTCCGGGAGGGCGAATTCAAGATAGGGCTGGGCCGGCACGATTCGGTCACCCGGCTGTTGGAGTTGCATTCGTCCAAGGCGCTGATATTCGACCTGAAGCGGGTTGCAGAGAACGTCGCCGGATTGCTGATTGGCGCGGTCGAGACCACCTCGCATGCCGTTGTCAACGCGCTCGATCTCCTGATGCAGCGCCCCGACGACCTCGCCAAGGCCCGCGCCGCTGCGGTTGGCGATGATCCGGCCGCCGTCGACGGCTTCGCGTTCGAAGCGCTGCGGTTCAAGCCGGCGTTTCCCTATTTCTTTCGCACGTGCGAGCAGGATGTCGTCCTGGGGCGCGGCGAAGCTTACGAAACCCGCATCCCGAAAGGCACCACGGTCCTCGCCGTCACCCATTCGGGCATGTTCGATCCGAAAGCGTTGCCGAACCCCGACGATTTTGATCCGAACCGGGGAAAAGGCAACCAATTTCATTTCGGCCTCGGGTTGCATGAGTGCCTTGGTCGCGCGATCGGGGGGGTGATGATTCCGGAAATTGTCCGGCAAAGCCTGCGGCTGAACGGCCTCAGCGCCGGGCCGGTGGATCGCAAAGGTGGACCGGTCCCGGAATCCTGGCAGTGGCGCTGGAATTGAACTGACCCACAGTCTTGTGAGCAGGGGTGGCGCCCAAATGTGTCTCGTGGGTGCTAACGCGGGACACGGCAATGACTCATGAAGGCTTTTTGGTGCGTCATATTTTGTTGATGACAAAAATCATTCGAAGCATCACACTACGAACGTTTGCAAAACGCCATGGGGGAGGATCAAGATGAGGAAACAAAGCTTATTCCTTGCGTCATTGCTCACAGGCTATCTCGCGGCGGTGTTCCCGTCGATGAGCGATGAAATCGTCAATGTTGAACAAGGCTGGAGCCCCGCCGACAAAACGGCATGGTATACAATAACACAGGGATCGCGGCTCTTGCCGTTGAGCTGGCTGCGGGCCCTTGAGCAGCCGGATTCCGAGAAGCCCTTTCTGGCGCCCGAATATATGGCGTCGTTCAACTATCTTCCCGGTCCGGGCGCATCGGATTTACCGATCGGCTTTACGATCGATGATCAAGACGATTCTCGTCTCTCCGCCACCAAGCTGCGTTGGAAAGAGGGGCAATCTTCGAAAGAGCCATGGGCAGGAATGAATTGTTCAGCCTGCCATTCGAACGAAATCACCTACAACGGCAAGCGGCTGCGCGTCGAGGGCGCGCCAACGCTCGCGGATTTTCAGTCTTTCCGGGCGGCGATCGACAACGCGCTCGATCAGACATGGCTCGACGACCAAAAGTTCGCGCGCTTCGCGACGAAAGTTCTCGGCGACGATCGCCAGGACACCGACAAACTCCGTGGCGAATTGGCTAAGCTTGTCGACGCCGAGACGAAACTCGGCTTGGCCAATGCAACGCCGCTGCGTTACGGATTTGGACGCCTCGACGCCATTGGAAATATTTTCAACAAGGTCGCGACGATCGTGAACGCGCCCGGGCAAACGTTTCATGCCTCCGACGCTCCGGTCAGCTATCCTTTTTTGTGGAACATCCCGCAATTGACCGCGGTTCAATGGAATGCCTCGGCGCCCAATAAGCCAGTTGTGGGCGGCGTCGCCCTCGGCGCCTTGGGCCGCAACGCCGGCGAAGTGATCGGCGTTTTCGGCGACCTGCAGATCGAACACTATCACAAGGCGTTGCTTCGACCGGGATACATGTCGAGCATTGATATGGCCAACCTTGAGCAGCTGGAACAGCTGGTGGGCCGGCTCAAACCGCCTGCTTGGCCCAGCATGTTTCCCGCAATAGATGAAACCAAGCGCTTGGCGGGACAGCGGCTGTTCGCCGACCATTGTGCAAAATGTCACTCTCATCTCGATCGCGAGGACCTTGCGACGCCTGTCACGGTCGGCACGACGTTGCTGAAAGGACCCGATCGCATCGGAACCGATCCGTGGATGGCGTGCAACGCCTATGCAAACAGCGCACGCACGGGATCCATGATACTAACGCCGAGAGGTTTTTTCGTATTGCCGGGAGAAAAGCCGATAATTCTTGGATCAACAGCGTCTGAATTTGATATGCTTGCGACAGCCGTCGTAGGCTCCATCGTCGGCTACGCCGGAAGATACAAGGAGCTCGTCAAAGAGGTAGGCGCGAAAGAACTGAAAGAACTGTTTGATCGTAAGTCGTCTCCGCACATCGATCTTAAGCCGCACATTAAACTCAGTAATCTGGTGCCCGAGATTGCTCCCGCCACCGTTGCTCCAGATAAGGTCGCGCAACTGAAGGGATGTCTCGCTGACGACAGTCCCATCCTCGGCTACAAATTCCGCCCGCTGACTGGCATCTGGGCGACTGCGCCATATCTGCACAATGGGTCGGTTCCAACGCTCTATGACTTGCTGCTGCCGCCAACCGACCGTCCTACGAGTTTTTATGTCGGGACGCGCGAGTTCGATCCCGTGAAAGTTGGTTTCAAGACCGGGCAATCGGCTGACAACAGCTTTCTGTTCCGGGTGTTCGACGATCAAGGAAAGCCGATCCAGGGAAATCTCAATTCCGGTCACGATTACAACAACGCCAGCCTATCAGAGGCCGACCGTGAAGCGCTCGTCGAATATATGAAGGGTCTGTGAGCTTTTTCGAGGTGTCGCGGTGGATACTCCGGCTCACCCGGTATCTGCAAAAAAACCGCTTGCGTGGGTGACTGCGATGCACGCATTTGCCGAATTTCTCCTGACGTGCTGAACAAGATCGACAAAGGGCGGTTTCAGCATGGAGCTTAATCGTGCCGTTCAAACAACATTCGACTGGACGCCGTCACATTCCCCGGCAAAGGCATCCGGCGACCATCGTCGTTCGAAAGTCGACGCGGCGATCGGCCGCCACAAGCGCGTGATTGGGGACGCAGGGCGCTCAGGTGAAGATGCACGTCGCGCGCGTGAGGTCAAAATCGCGGTCAAGGCGCTTACCCGCGTGTTGGAACTCGGACGTCCAATCTGCGTCCGCGTCGCCTAATAGTCATCGCTCGGGACATTCCTCACTCGCGAGCATCCATGCAACAAAGCCACGCGGCGGCCGCACGCGGAGCGGGCTCAAGCTTGCGTCCAATTTCATTGCGTGAAGTCCTCATTGATAAAAGGAAAAAACTTCTCCATTGAAGCGGTTTACGGAAATCGATGGGGGATTGCGACAAAACCACCAAAGGGCATTTTCGTGTTTCGCCTAAACTGAAAGGTCTTAGCGGTCTTTTGCGCGGAGGAATTCAAGTGGTGATGGAACAAGCTCAGCCCGGCGCCGCTTCGACGATTGCCATTATCGGCGGCGGTCAGGCGGGCGGCGAGGCCGCGACGCTTCTCCGTCAAAGCCGCTTCGAGGGCCGCATCGTCCTCGTCGGCGAGGAGGAATATCTTCCCTATATGCGCCCGCCTTTGTCGAAGGCATTTCTCTCGCGCGAAATCGGCAAGGACGCGCTGATCTACAAGGCCTCGGTTGCCTATGAGAAGGCCCGGGTGGAGTTGCGGCTCGGTGTCCGCGTCGCGGAGATCGACCGGCGCGCGAAGACGCTCTTGATCAAGGGCTGCGCGCCGCTTCCCTACGACAAGCTTGTGATCGCGACCGGGGGCCGCGCCCGCGAATTGGCGGTGCCGGGCGCTGGTTTGCGCAATATTTTTTACCTGCGCACGATTTCCGATGTCGAGGCGTTGCAGCCGCTCATGGAGGCTCCCCGGCGCCTCGTGATCGTCGGCGGCGGCTATATTGGGCTTGAAGCCGCCGCCGTCGCGGTTAAACGCGGGCTTGCCGTAACCGTGCTCGAAGGGGCGCCGCGCGTGCTCGCACGGGTCACGGCGCCCGATCTGTCGAAATTCTACGAACGGATCCATCGCGAAGCCGGAGTCGACATTCGCACAGGGGTCACGGTCAGCGGTTTCACCGGCGGGGGCGAGGATGGCGGTATTGGCGCGGTAACATGCGCCGGCGGTCAATCGTTTGCCGCCGATTTCGTGTTGATCGGAATTGGTCTCGTTCCCAACATAGAACTCGCGGAACAAGCCGGGCTCAAAGTGGACGACGGGATAGTCGTCGATGCGGCGAGCCGCACCAGCGACCCGGATACTTATGCGATCGGCGACTGCGCGATGCACGCGCATCACGGATTCCTGCGGCGGAGAATACGCCTCGAATCGGTTCCAAACGCGCTCGAACAAGCGCGCGGGGCGGTGGCGGCGATCACCGGGCGGCCAATTCCCGCTGCCACCGCGCCCTGGTTTTGGTCCGACCAATATGATCTCAAATTGCAGATGGTTGGGTTCTCGGACGGGTACGACGAGCTCGCGATAAGGGGCAGCATGAAGACGTCATCGTTCATTGCATTTTATCTTAACGAAGGACGGGTGATCGCCGCCGATTCGGTCAATCGCCCTGGCGAGTTCATGGCCGCCAAACGCATCGTCGGCGAGCGGATGGAGATCGCCCGCGCGCGCCTCGCTGACGAATCTGCGCCTCTCAAATCGCTGCTACAGCCCGCCGCCGCTCAAGGCCTAGAAGTGGTCCCCGGATTTAGGACCGGCGGCTAAGTTGGAATGCGGCCGTTCCGTCATGATAGACGGAGCGAGCCATGACCAAGAAGACGAGACGCAAGATCGCCGCGGGCATGAAGGCGAAG
>JBATYB010000353.1:0-4920 GCA_049673825.1 Methylocella sp.
TCGACGCCGGAGCCGATGGCCGGCTGCTCGCCTGCCGCGGCGAGCTGACCGGCCGTACCGAAATCCATGATCATCTTCTGATATCGACCGAACATCTTCTTGCCGAGGCGCGGGCCGCAGCATTTGGATTCGGTGACGCGGTAGCATGGATCGAGCGCGTTGTCGTCTCAACGGAACCCGTGCTCGATCCAGCGTTGCTCGCCGGACGCGAGGATGCGCTGGGGGAACTTCACCGCATGTTGGGGGACGCGGCTGCCGATGCCGAATTGCTAGGCCAACTGGATGCGGATTTCAGCGAACTTGCCCGCAAGCTCCCGTCGGACGTACGTGACGACATTGAAGATGCTGCCCTGAATGCGGCGGTTCAGGCCGACTATCCCGCTCTCATCACGCACATACGGGGCTACCTCAATGCGCGCCTTACGGCGCAGGAGGATTGAGCGATGCGGATTCAGCGGCTCGATCTCCTACGTTATGGCCGTTTCACCGATACGCATCTCGCCCTGCCCGCGAGCGATTCCGACATCCACATCGTGTTCGGGCCGAATGAGGCCGGTAAATCGACGGCGCTGTCCGCCATCGAGGACCTGCTGTTCGGTATCGCCAACAACTCACCCTATAACTTCGTGCACGACTACGGAAGCATGAGAATTGGTGCTGTCCTTGAGAACGGCGGGAAGACTCTGGAGATTCGTCGCCGCAAGGGCCACAGGGATACGCTGCTGACGGCGGACGAGGTGCCGATCGCGGGAGGCACTGGCGCACTTGCGCCGTTTCTCGCCGGGGCCGATCAGGCTTTCTTCACGCGCATGTTCAGCCTAGATCACGAACGGCTTCGCAAGGGCGGCCGGGAAATACTCGAAGCGAAAGACGAAGTCGGCCAGATGCTATTCTCCGCCGGCGCCGGACTCTCCGGGTTGCGCGACCGGCTCAAGGCGCTCACCGAGGAAGCCGACGGCCTGTGGGCTTCACGGCGGGCGGCGCACCGGAAGTATTACCAAGTGCTGGATCGGCTCGACGCGGCCGAGAAAGCGCTTCGCGACCACACGGTCACTGCTAGCAAGTGGCAGGAGGTGAAACGCGCCTTTGACGATGCGCAGGAAGCCTATAACGCCCTTGAAAAGCAGAACGAAGAGATTTCCCGCGAGCAGCGCAAGCTGAGCCGCATCCGCCGTGTTTACCGGGATATCCGCAAGATCGCGGCGCTTGACGAAGAGATCAAAGCCTTGGGCGAGGTCATACCGCTCCTTGAGGACGCGCGGTCGTCACTCGACGCGGCGGAGCGCGAACAGTTGGGTGCCACGACTCGCGTCGAGACCCTTAATGAACAGCTCGAAGCCGAGCAGAAGCAGCGTAACGAGCTGACATGCAATCAGGAACTTCTGATCCGGGAGGAAGACATCCAGGAGTTCCATAAGCGCCGCATCGAAGTGCAAAAAGAGAAGACGGATTTGCCCCATCGCCTCGCCGATCTTGCGAGCGCGGAGGACAATCTGCGGCGGCTTGCCGGGGAACTGGAATGGAAAGCTGACGACATAGAAACGCTGGTGAAGCGGATTCCGCCGCGTGCGAAGGTTACTGTCCTTCGCACGCTCCTCAGCTCCCGCGGAGAGCGAGCGTCCTGCGTGACGAATGCAAAATCAGCGGTTGACGAATTGGCAGGTCAGATCGCTGACGCGCAGCAAGAGCTTAACAGCATGGTCGCGCCCGTCGATGTGTCGAAACTCGCGGCCGTGGTCAAAGCTACCCGCGAGGGCGGCGATATTGCTTCACGGATAAAAATCGCCGAAACCGACACCCGAGAGGCCAAAGCCGCTATCCAGCGCCGCCTCAAATCCCTCAAGCCGCTGGTCGACGACGAGCTTGCGTTGTCATCATTGCCGGTGCCTACCCGCGACACGATACAAACTCATCGTGATGACCGGCGCAACGCCGACCAGCGAATGCAGGCTTGTCGCGAGCATATCCGAACCGCCGATCAGGAGATGGCAAGACATCGCAAGGCTCATGAGCGGCTTGCCCATGACGAGGACGCCGTAGCCCCGAAAGACGTTGCCGACGCGCGTGAATTGCGCGATTCCGGGTGGTCGTTAATCCGGCGGCGTTACGTTGATGGTGTTTTCGTTCCTGGCGATGAAATCCGCGCATTTACGGGCGCCGAAGCCAATCTGACCAACACCTATGAAACCGCCGTCACGGCCGCCGACACTTTGGCGGATCGCCGCTTCGACAACGCGCAGGCGGCGGCCCAGATCGCCTTGACCGCCCGTCAGATCGCCGAGCAGCAGGAATTGGCGGAAGGCTTGCGTGAAGAGGAAGGCGTGCTTGCCGAAGAAAGCCGCATGCTGGAGTCCGCATGGAAAGAGATGTGGGCTGAAGTTTCGTTCGAACCGCTCGGGCCGGATTTGATGCTGGAGTGGCTCACCTCTCGCAATGAGATAATTGAGGCTATCGGGCGCCGCGAGGCGGCCGACCGCCAACTGGGGGCTTTGCGCGACGAAGAATCGAAAGCCACGGCTCGCATTCTCGCGGAATTGGCGGCAGTCACTGGTAAACCGGGCGCCCTGGACGGCCAACCGCTTCGGATCGTGATGGAAGCCGCGACCGCTGTTCAGAGCCAACACGAAAAGGACGCCACCAGCAGGCGGCAATCGGAGGAACGGCTTCGCATGATGAAAGCCGATGCTGTCCGCAAGGCCACGGCATTGGAAACGGCAGAAACGGCGTGGGGCGGCTGGCGGACGGAGTGGTCTGCCGCCATTGAACGCCTTGGTCTCGCTGTCGACACGCAGCCGGAGGCTGCCACCGCCCAGCTTGATGCCATCGACCAAATGCGGGAGATCGCGGTTAAAATCCATCAACTGCGGCATGAGCGTATCGAGAAGATTGAAAGAGACATCGAGGTCTTTGCACAGGATGTTGCTGCCCTCGTGGCCATTGTCGCAACTGATCTTGCAAAGCTGAGCCCCGAGGACGCGGTCCTTGAGCTGGAGCGCCGTCTTGAGACCGCGAAACGAATCCGCGAGCATCAAAAGAACAAGGATGCGGCAATTTCGACGCTGCAAAAGAAAATCGATGAGTGCGAGGCGTCGGGGCGCGAGGCGCGGGAAACGATTCAACGCCTTCAAGAAGCCGCTGCTGTGAAAGACATTGATCAACTCAAGGGCGCGATCCTCAACTCCGACAAATTGCGGGAACTGGCGAGCGAACGCATCCGGGTCATGGGCGCGCTCGCCAAGGAAGGCGACGGGCTGGCGCTGGCTGAGTTGAGTACGGAATGCGAAGCCGTCGACATCGATCAGGTGGGCGCCCGCGAACTGACGCTGGAACAGGATTTGAAGGATTTGCGCGGGCGTCTTACCGAGGCGGCAGAACACCGCACCCAGACGAGAAGCGCTTTCGATGCCATCGGCGGCGGCGACCGCGCGGCAGAAGCCGCGGCGGCCAGACAAGCAGCGCTCACCGCGCTGCGCGAGGTGGCCGAGCAATATGTCCGCGTTCGTTCGGCCGCGACCATGCTGCAATGGGCCATTGAGCGCTACCGGCGCGAAAAGCAGGCTCCTTTGCTCAAGCGTGCCGGGCAGGTCTTCGCTACGCTTACGGGCGGCTCCTTCAGCGATCTAAGGGTCGAATTCGATGAAAACGACAGCGCCCAACTGGCAGGTCTTCGGCCCGGCGGCGAATTAATCCGAGTGGGCGGGATGAGTACCGGCACTGCCGACCAGCTCTATCTGGCCCTGCGCGTGGCTTCGGTGGGAGATTACCTTGATCGAGCGGAAGCGCTTCCATTCGTTGCCGACGATCTTTTCATCAATTTCGATGATGCCCGAGCAGCGGCGGGGTTTGAAGTTCTTGGCCAGCTGGCCAGCAAGACTCAAATCCTGTTTTTTACGCACCACCGGCATTTGGTGGAGATTGCCGAGCGTACATTCGGAAAATCGGTAAACGTCGTCTCCCTGTTAAACCACCCTGTGGCTTCCGCCGCCTGACGCGAACGTTGGCCGCATCCGGCCCTTCCCGATGGTGCGGACCGGCCCGGCTCTAGTCGCGCCGCAACCGGCGCTCCCCGACCCCGCCTTGCGGTCTCGGCCATCCGGTGACGATCCGTTGTGTGACTGCTTCCTTCGTCTGAAGGGACTTTTGAGCTACCGCATCGCTACCGCAAAATGAGTCCGGAAATGTTCGACGCCAATCCACACACAGCGGTCTCAAATCTCGACAGTCAGAAAGTGTCGGTCTCGGTCGAAACCGGCCCAGGAGCTTTTGACCGAACGCCGATTCGGTAGGACACGGCCATCGTCGTCGGTCTCCAGCCCTTCGAGCCAATACAAACGCCGCCGCCGCCCCGGTGGTTAGACCGGGACGGTGAGTGAGTTATGACGAAAGTGGTTGCGGGGACAGGATTTGAACCTGTGACCTTCAGGTTATGAGCCTGACGAGCTACCGGGCTGCTCCACCCCGCGCCAAAGGCAAACGGCGGCCTTCGCTTGGCGAAGCCCGCCGCCCGTTCGTGAAGCTCTCGAAAAGAGGAGCTTTCCGCCCTTCGCAGGCCTGGCAACGGCCTACTCTCCCAGGTCTTGAGACATAGTACCATCGGTGCAAAAGCGTTTGACGGCCGAGTTCGGTATGGGATCGGGTCTGATCGCTCCGCAAAAGTCACCAGGCCGGCGAAGGGCGGAAAGGAAGCAAACTGGCTCATGACCGGTTGATTTTGCCATTCCCCCGCGAGGCAGCAAGGAGATGGACATCGAGTAATGAGAGCGTTCAAGCCAATCGAGCTATTAGTACCGGTAAGCTGCACACATTGCTGTGCTTCCACACCCGGCCTATCAACGTGGTCGTCTTCCACGGCTCTTCAGGGAGAACTTGTTTTGAGGCTGGTTTCCCGCTTAGATGCCTTCAGCGGTTATCCATTCCGTA
>JBATYB010000354.1:0-8839 GCA_049673825.1 Methylocella sp.
ATCCATCGGAGAGGTGCAGGCTAAGCCGCTTTTCATTCGGCACCCCGAAGAAGGCGCAATAGCGCGCCATCGCCTCGGCCCGGACGCCGCGCTCGCTCGTCACCGGTGCCTCGCGCGCAGTTACGCAATTAAAATACCCAGGGCCCAACGTATAATCGAAGGCGGCGAAGGCAGCGTAAAGAATGACGGCGGAACTGACCGCAAAGGCGATCCATTCGATCAAGCGACGGATATTCATATCAGCCTTTCCGGCGACGAGCCGAAAGCCGCCTTACGGCGCTACTCACCCATACTGTAGACATAGGTAATGTTGACGCCTGCCACCTTATGAATCGGCGTGCGTACCCACGTGACCTTCCCCAGATCGATCATAAGCGCGTCGTCACCGAGCCAACGAAATTTCGGATAGCCTTGGTCAGGATTGCTATGCTCCGCTAACGTCGCCGCTTTTTCGCCGCCGTGAAGTCGCAAGTGGATAGAGTCATCGGCAAATGATCCGACCGCTGTGCAAACCTTAATATATTCCTCGACAACATCGCCGCGCGCATTGGTGGCGCTTTGGTCTGTCACCGGTCCCTCGTCGCATCCCCACCCCGCCGGCCGCATTGCGATCCAGATGAGCAAAGGTATTGCGCGCCCGAATTCCGACAAGATTTCGCCCAGCGCAATGAATAGGGCGGCCAAGAGGACGATCCAGCCGCGTTTCATTTCGTTGTCCAATACCCCGCGCGGCCATCCTCCCAGCCGCTCTTGATCCAGGGTCTCCCCCTGCTCCAGTAATTGTACCAGTTGGATGAATTTCCCATAGCGTACCATTGAGCAATTAGATACGTTCCTGCTAGGGAATAGCCGGCACCGGCCATATAGACACCGATGGCATAATTGGCGGCAGGAACATACTCGTCAAAGTAGGTGTTCGTCGCCTCGTCCCGCTGAAAATCATAGGTTCCGAAACGGCCTAGCACCTCTTTTGCTAGCGCACAGTCCCACCAGAGGTGATCGAATACGCCGCTTAGCGCGGCCAGGCGAAGCTCGCTTCATGGCGCGATGCATGCCTCATTCGACCTTCGTGAAGGTATAGGTGATATGGATGGGGCCAACCTCGTCGACCCGCGCCCAAATGGCGCGGACCTTGCCGAGGTCGATCATCAGCGTGTCATCGTCGGTCCAGCGCAATTTCGCTTCGCCGGTCTGCGGAGTATATTGCACCAATGTCTTTGCCGCAGTCGCTCCTTGGGGTTGCAATGTGACCGAATAGTTGAGTACGGTGCCGATCCCGGTGCAAACCTGGAGCTGCTCCTCGGCGACATCGCCACGCGCGTTGGTGACAGGCGTTGGGATCGTGTCGTCGCATGTGTCCGAAAACAGATAGGCGAAGAGGCCGATCAAACCTGCCAGGCTCAAGAAAAACACCGAAGCGCTTACAACGATGAAATAATTGACAAACCTTCTCATTTTGAGCGCCACGCTCCATGGTCCGCGTCCTCCCAGCCTATCAGGGTCCATGCCTTAGCCTCGTAATCGAATCTATTTGATGAATGTGCAAGTGCGTATGCGTGCGCGGCATTAAGGGTTTCCCATACGCCATAACCCGCCCCAGCCATAAAAACGCCGACGACATAATTTGCCGCATCAACATACGCACTATAGTAAGTGTTCGTGGCCTTATCTCGCTGGAAATCGTAGGTCCAAAGTCGCTTGGAATTGTCTTATGGAGAAGGATCGACCTTGGAATAGATATATATGATGTGGATGTTGCCTACTCTATTTAGCCGTGAAGAGACCCAATAAACCCTGCCGAGATCGACGCTGAGCGTGGCGTCATTCAGCCAGCGTAACACCGGCTCATGGCCGGGGCCGGCCGGATCGTAATCTATCAACGTTTTCTTCGGCCAGATACGCGTAGGTTCGTGAATTTGTATGGTGATATAACTATTGACGACTGTTCCAATCCACGTACAGACTTGTACCTGTCCTTCTGCTGTGTCGCCCCGGCTATTACGAACAACAGGGGAAGGCGCCGTATCATCACAGGTGTTGCGCGACGAATAAGCGATCAGACCGAGGAACAAGGCGATAGTTAGCGCGCAGACAATGGAAAACGAAATGACTGTCCACTTGAGCACGCGCCATAATTTTAACGCCAATCTCCTCTGTGGGCGTCCTCCCAACCTTTTATTTTCCATTCGCGTCCTTTCATATTTGTCGTCAAATGCGTTTGATGAATTGAAGACAGCATAGGCTTGGGCAAGGGCGAGGGATTGATATAACCCGTAACCTGCGCCCGCCATATAGACCCCAACGGCGTAATTAGCGGCATGGACATATTCGGAAAACCAGGTGTTTGTCGCCTTGTCCCGTTGAAAATCATATGTTCCGAATTGTTGGAGGTCGGTTCTCGCCTGGTCAATTTGCTGCATTAACGGCCAATTTGCGATCCTCTCGCCGGCTGCATAGACGTCCTTGAAATTTGCCCGTGGCGGAGCCATGAGCTTTTTGGTTGTTGAATCCGGATCGTAGATTGTTGATCCATCCTGCCGCGTGACAACGACGGCATCCTTGGGTTGGGTATATTCTTGATTAACTCCGCCATTGGCACTCGCCGACCGGCCTTCAACCAGCGCCGAGGCGTCGCCCCCCGCAGCCGCGTCTCCCGAGGTCCATTGACCGCTTTCCCGTCCGCTACCAGCGGGCACGCGCGGCTGACTCTCGTCGTACTTGCTTACGTCAAACTGAACCGGGTTCAGCCCCAGCTCCTGGGCAAGCTCGCGCGGCGCGAGGCCAGCATCGAGCAGCTCCGCAGCCAGCGCCAGGCGGTAGGCGGCGTCCTCGCCGATCTTTGGCAAGCCCATCTGCGCCAGATGAATCGCGGCGAGACATTTGTCGCCGCCTTGCCAGTGTTTTGCCACGCGGCGCAGCGATCCCAAGACCGCAAGCGGCACCTCACGCCCGTAGGCGACCGAAAGAAGCGTCCAAATCCGCTCCTGTTCCGCCTCGAATGGAAGGGCCTTGCCGTCCAGTTTCGCCAGCAAGGTCCCGGCGCCGAGAACGAGCCCGCGCGCCGTCAAGGTCATCCGGCCCTGATAGCCGCGCGAAGAATTTTTCCCAAATGTTTGGCGAGAGGCAGAAGCAGCGTGCATAAAATCACCTCGTGATTGACATTTAATCGATTATAACAGTTTTATCGCTTGTACGAAATCTTGGCCGCTGCAATTGGATTATACATGTTCTCCTCGTAAAGTTGTAAGATTGCGCGTTTTTGTCCGCCGCGCCGGTTCAAAAATCCTGTCCAATCCGTTACACTGAGCGCCGCGAGACCGGCGGCGGAAGGCTTGGCAGATGGGGGAGGAGACACGCGCGGCCATCATCGGGGTCGTCACAGCTTCCGACCGCGCCAGCATCGGGCTCTATGAGGATCAAAGCGGGCCCGCCATTATCGCCTATCTCGCCAAAATCCTTACAAGCCCTTTCCAAATCGTGCGAAAAATCATTCCCGACGGGTATGAGTCCGTCCGCGATACGCTGATCGATCTCGCCGACAAGGAGCATTGCGATTTGATCCTGACCACTGGGGGCACCGGACCGTCGCCGCGCGACCTGACGCCGGAGGCGACGGCAGCGGCGGCGCCGCGCATTTTGCCTGGCTTCGGCGAGCTTCTGCGCCAGCAAAGCCTAAAACAGGTTCCGACCGCGATCCTATCGCGCCAGATCGCCGCGCATCGCGGGCCTTGTCTCGTCATCAATCTGCCGGGCAAGCCGGCGTCGATCGAAACCTGCCTCAATGCGGTCTTTCCGGCGGTGCCTTACTGTCTCGATCTCATCGGCGCCGCCACTATCGAGACGGATGCCGCGATCCTAAAGTCCTTCCGGCCCAAGCAATCATAGATGAGCCTCAGCGCATCGGACCAGGCAACAGCGGACCTCGACGCGGCCGAGCGAGTGGCCAAGCTCGCCGCTAGCTACAAGCCACTGCCGGGTATCCCGGATGAATTCATCGGCGCGGACGGGCGCCCGCGCGCGCATTGGCTGCGGTTTCTCGCCGCGCTGATGGAACTTGGCGCCGACGATATCGGCAAGCGCTTCGCCACGGCGGACCGGCATATTCGCGACACCGGCGTGTCCTATCGCGCCTATGGGGATACCAGCGAGCGCGCCTGGCCGCTCTCGCATGTGCCGCTGCTCATCGAGGCCGGCGAATGGCGCGAGATCGCGCAAGGGATCGAGCAGCGCGCGCGGCTCCTGGAACTGGTTTTGGCCGACGTTTACGGCGAGGGCCGATTGATCGCCGCGGGCGACTTGCCCGCCGCCGCCGTCACCGGCAGCCCCGAGTTTCTGCATCCCTTGCATGGCGTGCGGCCACCGGGCGGCAAATTCTTGCATATTTACGCCGCCGACATCGGGCGCGGGCCGGATGGCCGCTGGTGGGTCCTTGGCGACCGTTCGCAGGCGCCGTCGGGCGCCGGCTACGCGCTCGCCAACCGGCTTGTCCTGTCGCGCGCGTTCCCGGCCCATTACCGCGATATGAATGTCGAGCGGCTGGCGCCGTTCTTCGAGGCATTCCGGTTCGGCCTCACCTCGATGGCGCAGCGTTCGAACCCGCGTATCTGCCTGTTGACGCCGGGCCCATTTAACGAAACCTATTTCGAGCAGGCCTACCTCGCCCGCTATCTCGGGCTTCTGCTGGTCGAAGGCGGCGATTTGACGATGCGCGACGGCAAGGTGCATGTCCGCACCATCGCCGGGCTCAAGCGCGCCGACGTGATCTGGCGGCGCATCGACAGCGATTTCGCCGATCCGCTCGAGCTCAACGCCCGCTCCCGGCTTGGTGTGCCGGGTCTTGTCGATGCCCTTCGCGAGGGCGGCGTCGTCATTGCCAATGCGCTCGGGTCCGGCGTGCTCGAGGCGCCCGCGATGATGAGTTTCATGCCAAGACTCTGCCGCACATTGCTAGGCGAGGACCTCCGCCTGCCGAATATCGCAACCTGGTGGTGCGGCGAGGGCCAAGCGCGCCGGTCCGTCATCGCCGGCATGGACGAGCTTGCGATCGCCGGCGCCTTCGGCAATCCGGTCCTCGGCTTTGCCCGCAACCAGCCGCTTGTCGGCGCGGCGCTCGACGCACACGCGAAGGGGCGGCTCGCCGCCGCCATGGCCGAGCGCGGCGTGGATTTCGTAGGCCAGGAAGTCGTCAATCTTTCGACGACTCCGGTGTGGCGCGATGGCCGGATCGAGCCGCGGCCGTTCGTTCTGCGCGTCTATGCGGCGCGCACGCCGGAGGGATGGAGCATCATGCCGGGCGGGTTCTGCCGCATCTCCGGCCGCGCCGACGCGCGTGCCGTGTCGATGGGCGAGGGAGTCCAATCGGCCGATGTCTGGGTGCTTGCCGACAAGCCTGTCGCGATGGTCAGCTTGCTTCCCACCGGCGAGACCGTTCGCATCCGCCGCATCATGGGCACATTGCCGAGCCGGGCCGCGGACAATCTCTTTTGGCTCGGGCGTTATCTCGAGCGCTCGGAAGCGACCTTGCGGCTCATCCGCTGCCTCGCCGGCCGGATGATCGAGACCGGTGCCGGGACCGCCAATCCGGAATCGGCGGTAACCAAGCTCACCAGCTTGCTGGTTGCGTGGCACGCGGCGCCGATCGAGGCGGTCTCCGGCGCCATGGAGCTTGCCGCGATTGCCTTGCATGGCGACGAGGACTATGGCTCGGCCCTGTCGCTCGTGCGCGATGCGCGCCGCGCCGCGTCGTTCATTCGCGAACGGCTCTCGACGGACACCTGGCGGCTTATCGGCGATCTCAATCAAACTCTTTCCATCGATCTGCCCGGGCCGCTCGCCGAAGCCGAGGCTTTCGAGCGTGCCGACGCGGCCTTGCGGACGATCGCCGCGATCTCCGGCTTGGCTCAAGAGAACATGAATCGCGGCGCCGGCTGGCGCGTATTCGATACCGGGCGGCGCATCGAGCGGGGCGTCAACACGTGCCGCTTTGCCCGCCATTTCGCGAGCGGCGACGCGCCGGCCGACGATCTCGACGTCTTGCTCGACCTCGTCGACTCGCAGATCACCTATCGCTCGCGCTATCTGATGGGGGTCGCTCTCAACCCGGTTCGCGACATGGTCGTGCTCGATTCGTTCAATCCGCGCTCGGTTGCCTTCCAGGTCGAGCGGCTCGACGAACATCTTGAAACGCTGCCCTTGCTCAGCGACGATGGAATGCTCGAGGCGCCGCGCCGCTTGATTCTGCAACTCGCCGCCGAAATCGCGACCGCGACCGCTTCAAGCCTCGACAACGAAAAGATTCTCGGCTTCGAGCAGAGCCTTCTCGGCCTCGCCGACGCGATCGCCGCGCGCTATTTCCTGCAAGGTCCGCATGTCGCCCGAGCCGACAAGTCGAGCGGCCTCGCATGATCTACGATATCCGCCATTTGACGCTTTACGAATACGGCTCGACCGTGACGTTCTCACATTGCGCGCTGCGGCTCCTGCCGACGGATGGGCCAGGACAAACGGTGCTTTCGAGCGAGCTTTACATTACCCCCGCGCCCGCGCAAACGATCGAACGGATGTGTTTTTTCGGCAACCGCCTCACTTTTCTTACGATCGAAACCGCGCATCGCAAACTGATCGTGGAGGTCAATACAACCGTCGAGATCGACCGGAGCGAGCCGTGGAATCAAAGCGAAACACCGGCGTTCGAAACGGTGCGGGAGGAAGCTTTTGCCGGCACGTCCTTCGATAGGAACTCGCCCGCCCATTTCCTGCATCCGAGCCGCCTTGCTCCGCGCTTCGAACCGGCGTCCGACTATGCGCGCGAAAGCTTTCCGGCCGGGCGCCCGGTTCTCGATGGCGCCAGGGAATTGATGCGGCGGATCAAGGCCGATTTCAAATATGACACGAAAGCGACCGTGGTCTCGACGCCGCTTTCGGAGGCCTTCGGGAAGCGGCGCGGCGTGTGCCAGGATTTCGCTCACATCATGATCGCCGGCTTGCGCGGCATCGGTCTGCCTGCCGCCTATATTTCTGGCTATATCCGCACCATTCCCCGTGCCGGCAAGGAGCGCCTCGAAGGCGCCGATGCGATGCACGCCTGGGTATCGCTCTGGTGCGGCGACGCGCGCGGCTGGGTCGGCCTCGATCCGACCAATGCGATGATGATCGGCAACGATCATATCGTGCTTGCGAAAGGCCGCGACTATGCCGATATTTCCCCGGTCGCCGGAATTATCCTCGGCTCGCGCGAGCAGGATGTCGATGTTAAGGTCGATGTCGTGCCGAGAGTGTGAGTGGCAAGATGCTTTGCTGCCAGAGGCGCCAAGAGGAGGCGCCGAGTCAGGGATGGAAGTCTGAAGTGGACCCCACCGGCGGGACCACTGGGGCCGGTTCCTTAAGTTGGAAGTTCGGCGGTTCCTTTCTCCTCAATCGATGAAGCTGCTTTCTGCCGCTGTTGCGGCCGTGGGCATGCGGGCAACGCGTCGGCGGTCTCCAAGCGCGGCGTCATGTCCACGGCTTTCTCACCAAGCGCCCCCGTCATGCCGTCGCGCCGCATGTGGCACTGGCGGACGAGGCGGTGGGATCGGGCCGCCGCTCGCGGCCGCCTCGGCGCCGAGCATCGCGCTTGCCACCTTCGCCTGCGGCAGGCCGACGAGCCTTTACGGTGAAAAATCCTAGCTCGCCATGGCCGGCCATGTGCTCGCGCTTTTCGCGGCGGCGCTCAAGCGGCGGATCTAGGGGCGATCCATGATCATGCCTCACCCCCATAGCTCGCGCGCGGGGGGGTAAACGATCGAGCCTTCATAAACAAGGCCATCCGGGCGGTCCCGCGCGAGCAGAAGGGGTCCGTCGAGATCGACGAAACGCGCGTGGGCGGTGAGCAGAAGCGCTGGAGCCATCGCGAGCGAGCTTGCAACCATGCAGCCGATCATGAGCTCGAAGCCGAGGCCTTCGGCCTGCTTCACCAGGGCCAACGCCTCGGTGAGTCCCCCCGTCTTGTCGAGCTTGACATTGATCGCGTCGTAGCGCGCGCGCAGATCTTCGAGCCCGGTGCGATCGTGAACGCTCTCGTCGGCGCAAATGGGGACGATATGTTCGATTTCGGCAAGCGCCGAATCCCGGCCCGCCGGCAGCGGCTGCTCGACCAAGGCCACGCCGGCCTTGGCGCAGGCTTCGAGACTGCGTTCGAGACCGGCTTCCGCCCAGGCCTCGTTGGCGTCGGCGATGAGGGTTACGCCGGGCGCGGCGGCACGTATCGCCGCGAGACGCGCGGCATCGCCTTCGCCCGCGAGTTTGATTTTCAATAGCGGCCGCGCGCGTGCCAAGGCCGCCGCCTTCGCCATTTCGCCGGGAGTGCCAACTGAGATCGTGAAGGCGGTCGCGACCGGCACCGGCAGCGCGGCGCCCGCGAGCACATGGGCCGGAACGCCGCTGTGCTTGGCCGCCAAATCCCACAACGCGCAGTCGATGGCGTTGCGTGCGGCGCCAGGGGGCAGAAGGGTTTGCAAAAGGACGCGATCCGCGCCCGCCTCGATCGCGGAACGAACCGAACCGATTTGGGCGAGGACCGAATCGACCGTCTCGCCGTAGCGCGCATAGGGAACGCCTTCGCCGCGCCCGCGGCAGGCTTTGTCCTCGATCGCCGCCACGACGACGGCCGCCTCCGTCTTCGCCCCGCGCGAGATCACAAAATTGCCGAGAATAGGAAAGCGTTCAACGGAGGCGGCGAGGCGGGGCATGAGGCTGGAAATCCCATAGGAATGTTAGCAGCCGGCAGGAGTTGTCGCATAGGGCTCTTCAGGAGAGCGATTATCTAACCGTCCGGGACGGGTTTGCCGCGCCGGCGAAACAT
>JBATYB010000355.1:0-1850 GCA_049673825.1 Methylocella sp.
GTGCGGTTCAACCTTCCCCCACTGTTCGTCACTGTACCAAAATAAATCGCTCATCGTTTGACATCCCCTTCCTGGGTGACTGCCAAATGTTTGAATCATCTCATCATTAATTAAGTCCTAACCCTAAACCAAGGGAGAAAACACCACATGCAGCCCAAAGGCCCCACGACCATGCAGCGCCGAAACGCCTATTCCTGGTTGCTGCCGCCCGCCGCCGTTGTCATGGCTGCGGTGATCGGCTGGCCGGCATTCTGGTATGTCAAGTCGCGCGAGACCGCGGCCGCCCTGACCGCCTGGACGGTGCATGAGGCGCGGCTCGGCCGCGCGTGGTCCTGCCCCACCCAGAAAACCGGCGGCTTTCCGTTTTCCGTTGAGATTTCCTGCGCCAACCTGCTCTTTCAAGGCGAAATCCTTGGCAAGAAAATGACTGGGGCCGTGCGGGGTTTCCGCGCCACTTCGCCGCTTCTGCGGACCGATAATTTGCGTGCGGGAATGGACTCGCCGTTTGCCGCGAAAACAAGCGACGGCACATTCGATATTACGATGCAATGGGGAGAGCTTTTCCTCGATCTCGAAGGCCGGCCCGGCACGCTCGATCGCCTATCTCTCAGCGGCAAACATGTCCGGCTGCAAGGAAAAATAGGGGGTATTGACCCGGTGGAAGGAGCGTTCGGCGATGTCAGCGGCGATTTCGTCCTGAGGCAGGACCGGGACGACCATGCCTATGATTTCACGGTTTCCTTCAACCAGGGCTCGATTCCGGCGCTCGGCAGTATCTTGGCCACGCAACTTCCCGTTGACGCGCAGGTCGGAGGCACAATATCGCAAGTCGATTTACGCGGCGCGGAAACGCTCCAAGATTTTCTCGAAAATTGGCGCTCGGCGAACGGACATGTCGATATCACGACCGCGTGGCTGACGAGCGGTCATATGATCTTCGATGCCAAGGGCGGCCTCGATCTCGACGGCCGGCATCGCGTGAAAGGCAAACTCGACGCCAGTTTCGCCGGGCTTGACAAGGCCTTTCGCCGGCTGGGCGTCGATCCGGCGCTGATCAGCGCAGGCCAGGTTCTGTCAGGGCTACTCGGTGGCGGCCAAGGCGGCGGCGCGGGGCGCATGAACCTGCCGTTGACCTTTTCGGGAGGCTTTCTTTCGATCGGCCCGGTACGCACGCAGATCCAAATTCCGCCGCTCTATTGACCCGCCACAAAGGCGGGCAGAGCGCTATGCCCTACTTCAAGGGTTGCGCATATAACTTATCAAATAAATTTGAAAATTAAACTGCGAAGACTATGCGGATTGTTCGTAAGCATGAGGGCGCATAAATCGCAGTTCTTAAAGTTTGACGCCTGACATTTACGCGTTAACTCTTGCGTTTGTGCAATCTGTGCTGATGTCATTTTTTCGCCACCGGCTCACGGAGAGTGTTAACTAATCATAGATGATACCGTTTCCAGCAACCGCGCGTCGTTTTTCCGTTGACGTGAAAAGTGGCGAAGAGGCGCATGGTAAGGTCCAACATGAGCAGGGAACGCGTGACAACGACACATCTGCGTTTGAAGCGGGCAAACCAGTGAAGTGGACCCCGCCGGCGGGACCACCGGGGCCGGTTTCTTGGTTGGAAGTCCGGCCGTTCCTTGCTCCCCAATCGATGAGGCTGCTTTCCGCCGCCGTCGCGGCCGCGGGCGGAGCTGGCCAAAGGTTGCGTCAAGCGAAGCTTGATGGAATGGCCAGCGGAGGGATGCGGGCGACGCGCCGGCGTTGGCCAGGCGCGGCGTCATGTCCACGGCTTTCCCGCCGGGCGCCGCGGGAGATCCGGGAATATCTTGTGCCCCGGCGCCGCGATGCCC
>JBATYB010000356.1:0-1741 GCA_049673825.1 Methylocella sp.
GGTTCACGATCCCCATTTTCGCGCCCGACTTGGTCCGGCGCTCGTGCCGCTCAAGCACTGTCGCGGCGAGCCGCGCGGCGGACGCGCCTTGCTTAACCGCGCCGGCAAACTCGGCCCAGCGCTGCACCCGCAACCGCGCGAGGATCGCGGCATAGGCGTCGAGCGGATGGCCGGACAGAAAGAACCCAACCGACTCGAACTCGCGCCGCAGCCGCTCGGCGAGCGGCCAAGGCTCGACCTTCGGCAACACGATGGGGTCGCGATTTTCGCCGCCGAACAGCACGCTTTGCCCGGCAAGCTGCTCGTCCTGGCGCCGTTGCGCCGCGGCGAGAATGGCTTCGGCGCCGGCATAAACCCGCGCGCGGTTGGCCTCGAGTTCGTCGAAGACACCGGCGGCCGCGAGACTTTCGAGCATGCGCTTGTTGATGTCGCGCGGATTAACTCTCGCCGCGAATTCGGTCAAATCGCGAAACGCGGCACTCGAAGGGTGAGCCGTTTCGTCACTGCCGTTGCTGGCAGCCAGCCCCCGCGCTTGCGCCTCGCCGACGCCCTTGATCGCCGATAGGGCGTAACGTATCGCCGGCTCGCCATTAATTTCGGCGGGCTCGAAATCGGCGCCCGACGTTTGCACCGACGGCGGCAAGACCGCGATCTTCAACCGGCGCGCCTCGTTGCAGAATTCGGCGAGCTTGTCGGTGTTCGATTTGTCGAGCGTCATCGAGGAGCTTAGGAATTCGACCGGATAATTCGCCTTGAACCAAGCGGTCCGGTAGGCGATCAGCGCATAGGCCGCCGCATGGCTCTTGTTGAAACCATAGTCGGCGAATTTGGCGAGGAGGTCGAAAATCTCGTCCGCCCGCGCTTCGTCGAGGCCGCGTTCGACCGCGCCGGTGACGAAACGATTGCGCTGCGCGGCCATCTCGGTCTTGATCTTCTTGCCCATGGCGCGGCGCAAAAGATCTGCCTCGCCGAGCGAAAATCCGGCGAGAACCTGGGCGATTTGCATCACCTGTTCCTGATAGATGATGACGCCAAAGGTCTCCTTGAGGATCGGCGCGATCCTTGGATGGATGTAGTCCGGGGCCGCCTCGCCGCGCTTCGCCGCGCAATAGGCCGGGATATTCGCGATCGGGCCCGGCCGGTAGAGAGCGACGAGCGCGATAATGTCCTCAAAGCGGTCCGCTCGCATGTCGACAAGGGCCTTGCGCATGCCGGCGCTTTCAAGCTGGAAGACACCGACCGTTTCGCCGCGTTCCAGCATCGCGTAGGTTTCTTTGTCGTCCAGGGGAATTTTCGCGAGGTCGACCGCGATCCCGCGCCTTTTCAGAAGCTTGAGGCAGCTGGCGACGATCGTCAGCGTCTTGAGGCCTAAAAAATCGAACTTCACGAGGCCCGCGGCCTCGACCCATTTCATGTTGAACTGGGTTGCCGGCATGTCCGACTTCGGATCGCGGTAAAGCGGCACGAGCTCTTCCAGCGGCCGGCCGGAGATGACGATCCCCGCCGCATGCGTGGACGCATTCGAATAAAGCCCTTCAAGCGTCTGCGCGATCTGCAGCATTTTTGCCACGCGGGGCTCGGTCGCGGCGGCTTCCTTGAGGCGCGGCTCCGACTCGATGGCTTGTTTCAGGCTCACCGGCGCCGCCGGATTCTGCGGCACCAGCTTGGCCAGCTTGTCGACCTGGCCGAGCGGCAATTCGAGGACGCGCCCGGCATTGCGCATGACGCCACGCGCCAGAAA
>JBATYB010000357.1:0-2390 GCA_049673825.1 Methylocella sp.
GGACGAGATCGTCTTTTCGCAGGGAGACCCCGCGGATGCGGTCTTCTACATCGAGAGAGGCAAGGTGAAGGTCACCGTCGTTTCGGAGCAAGGCAAGGAAGCCGTCGTCGCAATGCTTGGAACGAACGATTTTTTCGGCGAAGGATGCCTTGCCGGGCAGGCGCAGCGCATAGCGACGGTCGCGACGCTGACGGATTCCGTCATCGTGCGCCTGGAAAAAGCGGCTATTGTCCGCGTGATTCATGAGGAGCCGGCGTTCTCCGGGATGTTCATCGCCCATCTTCTGGCTCGGGCCGTCCGCATCGAGGCGGACCTCGTCGATCAGCTGTTCAATTCGAGCGAGAAACGGCTGGCCCGGCTGCTCCTGCTGCTGGCGAACTTTGGCAAGGAAGAGAAACCGGAGCCGATCCTCGCGAAAATCAGCCAGGAGACGCTTGCGGAGATGATCGGCACGACCCGGTCCCGCGTGAGTTTCTTCCTGAATAAATTTCGAAAACTGGGTCTTATTGACTACAACGGCTGCATCGAAGTTCACAGTTCATTGTTGAATGTCGTTCTGCACGACGAGCCGCATATCCAGATTTAAGCATGCTCATTTTGCCGCGCCGGCCTGTGGATAAAATCCGCGGATCGCCTGAGGTGAGCAATTCTGCACAGCCGTCGCCTTGGAATTGGCGTTATTTCGCGAGAAGCTCGGTCACGGTTAACAGTTCACAGTTGAAAGCTCATAGTTAATGAAAGGAGGTAACGGTCACAGGTCGATTGCAACGGCGGGGCCGTGGCCGCTCTTAGGCCCCCTCGCCGGTCAGAAGCGCCCGCCGATCCTCCCCGGCAGGTGCTTTTTTGTGTCCGGCGATGATCGATGGGCCGACCTTAAGCTTCGCGCCCGTTCCCGGTCATGGCTATCTCCTGAACGCAAAACCGCGCTCGATAGGCCGGCTATGTAGATTACGCGGCAGGCCGTATGTTTCGCCGGCGCGCCTTTCGATCAAGAAGGTGGTTATCGCCGCCTTGCGTTCCACCTCGGCAGGCGTGAAAATTTCCGCGCGGCCTATAATGCCAAAGCCTCGGCGGTGGCTTCCGCCGGGTGAGGCACGGCTTCGATCACGATGCGGTCGCAAGCCGCCGCGACAGTCAACGTCATGTTCGCGGCCTTGGCGACGAGGCCCGCATAATAGGCCTGAATGTCCTGCGGGCCGGCCGGAGGATGATCTGGCGTTCCGGCGAGGAGAAGCGGCAGGTGGCCGGCAAGCTTTGCATTCGGGCCCTTGGCGGCGACCGTGATCCGCGCCGTTTCCTCGGCTCCGCTCAGCGTAACCTCGATGACGCCGCCGCGCGGGATTGCCGCGGCGGCGATCAGACACAAATTCAGGATGAGCTTAACATTGTTCTTTGGCATTCGAAGAGGAGGGACATTCCATTCGAGTTCCGTCCGCTCGCCGCCAAAGAGGCCGCGCGCGACCGTTGCCGCATCGCCGGTATCGATCGATGCCCCGGCCGAACCGGCGGCCCCGAAAGCCAACCGGCAAAATTGCAGACGCGCCGACGCCTGGCCGGCGCTTTTCTTGATGAGATCGAGCGCAAAGCCGCGAAGTTCCGCGTCCTGCTCCTCGTCGAGCACCTCAAGGCCATTGATAATGGCGCCAACCGGGCCGATCACATCATGACAAACGCGGGAGCAAAGAAGCGCGGCGAGGTCGAGGGGGTCGAGGGCAAACACCGTCATGATTCATCCCTTCAAGAGCAAAGCCCCTTCAAGCAGTGGAGACCAGGCGCCGTGCTCCAGAATTGCGCCAAATGAAATGCCGGGAGCTTTTGCCGCGGCAAGAAGTGCATGGATCCCGGGCGGCGGGGCGCCAAACTAACACGAAACGTCACGCTCCGGAGTGAAGCGCTGCCGCGTCCACGCGTCAAGGCTGCCAATTTCAATCTGCGAATTATAGATTAACAAATCGTCGTAACACTCGGGATTCGGGCGACCCGCGCAACCAACCCACACCGGCTTTGGATCTCGCCGCCGCAGTTGCAACTTGCGCGATGGCCGCAAGACAAACGCTTCAGGCGCGCCTTTCCGGTCCGTCCAAATCCGTGAAACGGAGTAGCAATTTCGTGAACGACAACAAAATCAACGCAGCACCGGCGATCGATCGCGATGCGATGGCGGATATTTTCGCCGAGATCGCGCTCGAAGCCGCCGTCGCGGTGATGTCCGTCTACGCGGGCGGCAGCCGCGCCAGGCGCAAGCTCGATGGGAGTCCCCTCACCGACGCCGACGAAGCGGCCGAGGCCATTATCCTGAAGCGCCTGGCGATGCGGTTGCCTCATCTTCCGCTGCTCGCCGAGGAAGCGGCTTCAAGAGGCGAGAAGATGGTTGCGGGACAGGCTTTCAT
>JBATYB010000358.1:0-2265 GCA_049673825.1 Methylocella sp.
GTCTTGCTGGAGGCCTCGAACCGCAATCATCCATTGCTCGAGCAATTGCGGTTCCTGTCGATTTCCGCCGACAATCTCGATGAATTCTTCATGGTGCGGGTCGCCGGTCTTCGCGGCCAGATGCGCGCCGGAATCGCGGCGCCATCCGAGGACGGGCTTTCGCCGCCCGAGCAGCTTGGCAAGATCCGCGAGCGCGTAAACCTTTTGGCGGCGGAACAGCAACGCCGCTGGCGTGAGTTACGCAAGGAGCTGCAAGGCGCGGGAATAACAATCATCGATCCGCCGGATCTCAACAAGGATGAAACGGAATGGCTGCGCCAGCAGTTTTTGACGCATGTTTTTCCGGTTCTGACGCCGCTTGCCGTCGATCCCGCGCATCCGTTTCCGTTCATCCCGAATTTCGGCTTTACGATCGCCCTCGAATTGCTCGGGCCAAGCGACCACAAGAACCGCACGGCCTTGATCCGCCTTCCCGCTAAAATCGAACGGTTCATCCGCCTCCCGGAGGAGCCCGGCGGGAAGGACCAGCGCTTCGTCACGCTCGAAACCGCCATCGGCATGTTCACGCAAAGCCTGTTTCCCGGCTATCACGTGCGTGGTCACGGGCTTTTCCGGGTTATTCGCGACAGTGATCTCGAAGTCGAGGAGGAGGCCGAGGATCTGGTGTTATTGTTCGAGAGCGCGCTGAAGCGCCGCCGCCGGGGTTCGGTCATCCGGCTCGAATTCGACAGTAGCATGCCCGAGGAGCTGCGCGGATTTGTCGCCGAGGAACTCGATGTCGTGGGAGACGAGATTTTTATCCTGGACGGGATGCTGGCCTTGAACGAGCTGTCCGAACTTGTCGGTCTCGACCGGCCGGACCTCAAGTTCAAGCCTTATAATCCGCGCTTTCCGGAGCGTGTCCGCGACAATGGCGGCGATTGTTTCCTCGCGATCAAACAAAAGGATCTCGTCGTCCACCACCCTTATGAATCCTTCGACGTGGTGGTCCAGTTCCTGAATCAGGCGGCGGCCGATCCCAATGTCGTCGCGATCAAGCAGACGCTCTATCGCACCTCCGCCGACAGTCCGATCGTGAGCGCCCTGATTGAGGCGGCGGAAGCCGGCAAGTCGGTGACCGCCCTCGTCGAGCTCAAGGCGCGCTTCGACGAGGCCGCCAACATTCGCTGGGCGCGCGACCTCGAACGCGCCGGCGCGCAAGTGGTGTTTGGCTTCATCGAACTAAAGACGCACGCTAAATTGTCGATGGTCGTGCGCCGTGAAGCAGGCTCCCTCACCACCTATTGCCATGTCGGCACCGGCAATTACCATTCGGTGACGGCGAAGATCTATACCGACATTTCGTTCTTTACCGCCGATCCGGTAACCGGACGCGACGTCTCGCGTATCTTTAATTATATCACCGGCTATGCCGAGCCAGCCGGGCTCGAACGGATGGCGATTTCGCCGATTTCGCTCAAGCAGCGGCTTCTCGAGCATATCGGGCAGGAGATCGCCTTCGTCAAAGCCGGCAAGCCCGCAGCGATCTGGGCAAAATGCAATGCCCTCGTCGATCCCGAGATCATCGACGCCCTCTATGCGGCGAGCAATGCGGGGGTGACCGTCGACCTCGTCGTGCGCGGGATCTGCTGCCTCCGGCCGGGCGTCGAGGGACTGTCCGAAAACATACGGGTTAAATCGATCATCGGCCGGTTTCTCGAGCATGCCCGGGTTTATTGCTTTGGCGGCGGCCACGCTCTGCCGCATCCCAAGGCACATGTCTATATTTCGTCGGCCGACCTGATGCAGCGTAATCTCAACCGGAGAGTCGAGGCGCTGCTGCCGATTCTCAATCCGACCGTGCATGAGCAGATCCTTGATCAGATCATGGTCGCCAATCTGATCGATAATCAGCAGAGCTACCGGGTCTTGCCGGACGGTTCGAGCGCGCGCATAAAAGCGCCTGCAAACGAAGAGCCGTTCAATGCGCATTCCTACTTCATGACCAACCCCAGTCTGTCCGGCCGTGGAAAATCCCTCAAGCACTCGAGTCCAAAAACCCTCCTTAAGCGGCTGGACGGCCGCTAAGGGCTCGATGTCCGAAAATCGCCAAGAGACCGCTCCGCCAACCGGGATCAAGGAGCCCCTCGCGATCGTCGACGTTGGGTCGAACTCGGTTCGTCTCGTTGTCTACGAATGTTTGAGCCGCTCGCCCCGCCCGATTTTCAACGAGAAATCGCTGTGCGCGCTCGGCAGGGGCGTTGCAACCACCGGCCGTCTCCCCAA
>JBATYB010000359.1:0-2228 GCA_049673825.1 Methylocella sp.
CGTCAAGCTCCTGACCGTCGCGGTCGACCGGCTGCCGCTTTGGCACAAGCCGGGGCTTTTGTGCATCGGCGACGCCGCGCATGCGATGTCGCCAATCGGCGGCGTCGGCATCAATCTCGCGATTCAAGACGCGATCGCGGCGGCCAATATCCTCGCCGTGCCATTGTCCGGCAAGGGGCCGCCGAGCGATCAGCTTTTGGCGCGGGTGCAAAAGCGGCGCGAATGGCCAACGAAAGTCATCCAAGGCATGCAGGTTGTTATGCAAAAAAGATTGATTTCCCGTTTCCTCGGCGGCACCGGCAAAACCGTGCCGCCATGGTTCCTGCGGCTCTTTGTCACATTTCCGGTCCTGCGCCGCCTGCCCGCCCGCCTCATGGGTCTCGGCGTGCGGCGCGAGCGCGTCACATCGCCCGCGCGGGCGGTCCCGAACGCGGCCAATCATCCCAACTGAGGAACAAGAGACGCGCGGCAGCGCGGCGTGGACAGTCCCCGGATACCGGCCGGCCCTTAGCGCGCGCCGGTTCAAAGGTCTCCATTGCGCCAGGAGCGGACTCTTGCGCCTGACTTTTGCGCCGCCTAAGGGCTTGATCCGCCTAGCCTGACATGGCAGGTGCGTAAATCAAGCAGACCGTGGGAAACCAATCCGCCGTCGCGCAATAACGACCGTGAGGCGCGCCGTCGCGCAATTTGCGCGTTTGGGTCGAGATAAGCGCTTGGCGCGGGGGCGTCTCCGCCGGTTCGTCCGGCCGGGAATGCCCTTCGTATTAATCGTTTCCTGCGCGAACGGCGCCACCATGGCATCGGCGCCAAGGATGTCGAGGGCCAGCCGCGGACGGTCGACGAGGGCCGTGCGGCGGGAGTCGGCCCGGCCATCGGCGCGGCCCCTCATCGGAAAGGTTCATCCCTTGCTCGATGCCGCCGAAGGGAGGCTCGACGCGCGCGCCGCCGGCCGAGGATGTCCGGCCTCCACTTCGGGCCGGCAGCCATCCAGCCCGCCGCGTTTTCCAGACGCGCGCTCCAGACCCGAGAGGCGGCGACGGCCGGTGGTCCACCGCGACCGAAGAGGAGACAGGCAGGGCATGCCGCCGGATGGCCGTAATCGATCTTGTTCAAATCCCGCGACTCGCCTTCATGGCGCGGCAATAGCGTTTCTCCGGTCCCGTTCCAAAGTTCGCACAGCCGCCTTAATCACGCGAGAAGGTTCATGGCTTCTCCCAGGAATATTCCACCCTCTGGCCGAGCGTCTTTTCCAGATCGGCCCGGCTGCCATAATTGGCGATCAAGGCGCGGCGAAAGTCCTCCGGAACCTCTTGGTCGATAAACGGCAGCCTGGCAAACCTGCGCAATGCAGTCTCGGCATCCATCCAATAGCCGGTTTCGTTGACGAGAAATGCCGCCAGCGCCGGGTCGTCGAGACCGATCACCGCGATGTCCGGCGATCTTTCCCCCCACATCGCCCAGCTCGCCGACTCCGGGAGATAGACTTCGAGCTCAGTAAAGAGGAACTCAAGTGTTTCGTCATTTGGATTTAGCTTGAGGAAAAGCATATGCAAATATTCAGCCATGCTGAAATTCGCCTTGAAGTAGACGCCACAGATTTTGTGGAACTCCTTATAGTAAAAAGTGATCGGATCTGGATCGAGCGCGCACGAGAGCACGGTTTCGTCCGCCAACGGGGAGCGCGTCGTTTCCAAAGCTTGCTGCAGATCGTCCATGCCGAAGTTGAACTCGCACAAGAGATGGAACCGGCAGGGCCGCTTGAAGACCTGATCGGGGAGCCGTCTTTCGACGCGAAAGACAGGCTCGATCTTCCGCATCGCGTCGTTGAACTCATCCAAGGTGAAGAAATTGCCGTTCATTTATTCTGTCCTCAGCCCGTCGCCGGATTAGGCACGGGCCCGCTCGGCCCAGGGGAGCGCGGTCAGGGGCGCGATCGCCGCTGCGATGGCCCGCGCGGCGGCCATATGCGCGGGGTTCTCGACATCAAAAGTCTCCGTCGTCGCCGACATCAAGAGGCCGCCGTTGGGCAGATGCTCGACACTCACTGGCGCAGGTGGCGGCGTCACGAGCGAAGCAACCCAGGGGCAGAGATATTTGATCCAGGCTTCATGGAAATAAATGCCGCCAGGAACAGCGTCAATAAGCGCATCCGAATAGGCGGCGCAGCAGACCGGGTCCCAGACATCGGCCATGGCGAGGAGAGCGGGCTTGAAGATATTGTAAGTAAT
>JBATYB010000360.1:0-3635 GCA_049673825.1 Methylocella sp.
GGATTATGCCGGTCACTGGCCGATATGTCCGTCACTTTTTTTTGCTGACGTGAAAGCCGCCACCGCCATTGTCTCAAGTTCGTTTTTCTCCTATAGGGCGTGTGACATGGGATCGAAAATTTCGCCATCGACCTCGCGGCAAAGCCACAGCGGCTTTTTCGATGGGCAGTTGCTTATTGCGATGCCGGGGATGCTCGATGATCGCTTTGCCCGCTCGGTCATTTACGTTTGCGCCCATTCCGAGGAGGGCGCGATGGGGATTATCGTCAACCGCCCGGCGGAAAGGGTCGATTTTCGGCAGCTTCTGGTGCAACTTAAAGTGATCGGCCCGGATGAGGCGATTCGTTTGCCGGCGGAGGCGAGTTCCATGCTGGTGCTGAACGGTGGCCCCGTCGACACCAGCCGCGGTTTCGTGCTTCATTCCAACGATTTTTCCATCGACAATTCCACTTTGCCCATCGGGGGAGGCGTGTCCTTGACCGCGACAATCGATATTTTGCGGGCGATTGCGCGCGGCTCGGGACCTGGCCGGGCGCTGCTTGCCTTGGGTTATGCCGGCTGGGCGGCGGGTCAGCTCGAGGCCGAGATGCAGCATAATGGCTGGCTCAATTGTCCGGCCGATCCCGCTCTCATCTTCGATTCCGCATTGGACTCGAAGTATGAGCGAGCGTTCCGCAAGGCGGGGATCGACCTCGGGCAACTCTCCTCCGATGCCGGTAATGCGTGAGCACGGCCGCCGGCGAGCCGCCGCGCGGGCGCGAGGTGCGGACTGATCGGACCAAAATGTGCCCGTGAAACGAGACCTGCGCGCGCGGGTTTATGCGGGCGCTTGCAGCGACTTGTGGAGCGTGGTCGCGAAACATTCCGGGACGATCGATCCGCCGAGAACGAGTTCCGGCTTGTAGGTTTGCGCGGACTTTTCGCTAGTCACGCGTCGCTTAATCTAGCGCTCTCTGCCGAGAAACGCGGTGAACGCGGCGCGGGCTTCATCAGATCGCATGGCGGCGGAAAATAGCCGCGCTTCTTCCTCTATCCTCGCCAGAATTTCTTGCCCATCGCCGCGCATGAGGCGGCGCGTGGCGGCAATCGCGGCGCGGGGTTTTGCCGCGAGCCGCCGTGCCCTCTCGATCGCAAAACCGCGTAGCTCGCACGCCGGAACGACGGCATTGGCAAGCCCGAGCCGCACCGCCTCCTCGGCGTCGAAGGGTTCGCAAAGCAGGAACAATTCAGCAGCCTTCACCGTGCCGGCGCGGCGCGGCAGAAGCAACGAGGACGCCGCCTCCGGCACCAGGCCAAGGTCGACGAAGGGCAGGCGAAAAACCGTCCCCGGCGCGGCGTAGACGAGATCGCAATGCAGCATCAGCGTCGCGCCAATGCCTATGGCAATGCCTTCGATCGCCGCGACGAGCGGCGTTTCGCAAGCGGCGAGCGTTTTGATGAAAGTGAAAGCGGGAAATTCTCCGGGCCCTGCACGCGCTTCGAGAAAATCCGCGATGTCGTTGCCCGCGGTGAACACTCCGCGTGACCCGGCAAACACCACGGCGCCGATGGACGGATCGCTGCCGGCTTGCCGCAACGCCTCGGTCGCGGCCATATACATCGCGCGGTTGAGCGCGTTCTTTTTGTCCGGCCGGTCGAAGGTCACGCAAAGAACCGCGCCGTCGCGCGTGACCTTGACGTTTGGAGAAGGCGTCATCGGAGCAGTGCGGCAGCGCTCGCATGAACCGAGCCTGCGCCGCGAGTCACATCGCGTTCGAGGCCGCCCGCGCCGACGGCGATATTTTCGGCAAAGAAACGCGCCGTCGCGATTCGCGCCGGCAATGCGGAATCGCTATTGCCCGCAGTCGAGAGTCGATGCGCGGCAAGCGCGCCTCTTGCCAGTGCCGTGCCTCCCCGCGCGTAAGCAAAAAGCCGCAAATAGGGAGTCGCGCCCGCGAGCGCATCCTTGGGGCGTGCTGTCGAAGCGTCCAGCATGAAGGCGGTTGCGCGCTCGAGCGCGTCCACGGCTTCAGCCAAGCATGGTTCCATTTCACCGAAGCCGCCGGCATTGCTCTTTCGCAGCGCCCCGGCGACCGCTCGCATATCGGCGATTTCGCGATGCACCGCCGCGCCCCCCGACAAACCGAGCTTACGCTGCACCAAATCGATTTCCTGAATGCCGTTGGTGCCTTCGTAGATCGCAGCGATCCTCGCGTCGCGGAGAAATTGCGCCGCGCCGGTCTCTTCGATATAGCCCATGCCGCCATGAACCTGGATTCCGAGCGAGGCGGCCTCGTTGCCGATGTCGGTGGAAAAGGCCTTGGCGACCGGCGTCAGCAAGGAAGCACGCTCCGCCGCGAGTTGCCGCGCGGCCTGGTCTTTTCCCCGGCGCGAACGATCGATCGAATCCGCCGTCATGAGACAGATCGCCCGAGCCGCGGCCGTCATCGCCTTCATCGTCATGAGCATGCGGGCAACGCCGGGATGTCGCACGATGGGAGTCATCGCCTCGCCGATATCGCCTGGCAGATGACCCTGGCGTCTCTCCCTTGCGAAAGTGAGCGCTTGCTGAAACGCGCGCTCCGCGATCGCGACGCCTTGCACGCCGACATTGAGCCTGGCGCTGTTCATCATCGTGAACATGCAGGCAAGCCCCTTGTTCTCCTCGCCGACAAGAAAGCCCGTCGCGCCGCCATGATCGCCATAGACCATCGTGCAGGTCGGCGAGGCATGGATGCCGAGCTTATGCTCCAACGAGATGCAATGGACATCGTTACGCGCGCCAAGCGCGCCAGCGGCATCGACGAGAAATTTCGGCACGAGGAAGAGCGAGATGCCGCGCGTTCCGTTTGGCGCATCGAGCAAGCGCGCGAGCACGAAATGAACGATATTTTCGGCCATGTCGTGCTCGCCGTAGGTGATAAAGATCTTGGAGCCGAAGAGTTTGTACGTTCCGTCTTGCTGCCGCTCGGCGCTGGCTTTGAGCGCGCCGAGGTCGGAGCCCGCCTGCGGCTCGGTCAAATTCATGGTGCCAGTCCATTCGCCCGAGACGAGTTTTGCGAGATAGACCGCCTTCAACCCTTCGCTCGCATGCGATTGCACAGCCTCGATCGCGGCAAGCGTCAGCAGAGGGCAAAGGCTGAACGCCATGTTCGCCGCACTCCAGATTTCGATGCAGGCGGTATTGAGCAGCACCGGCAGTCCCATGCCGCCATATTCGGAAGGGCCGGTGATCGCGTTCCATCCCCCCGCGGTCCACTGCCTGTAGGCCTCGGCAAAGCCGGGCGCGGCCGCGACCCTGCCCGCTTCGAACTTCGCGCCCTCCTTGTCGCCAACGCGGTTCAAGGGGCTAAGGACATTTTCGGCGAATTTTCCCGCTTCTGTCAGGGTCGCCTCGGCAAAACCATCGCCAAGATCGGCATGGATTCCGTCTTTGAGTCCAAGATCCAGCCCCGCCTCATGGATCATGGCGAATAGAATGTCGGCGATAGGCGCGCGATAGCTCATCGATGTCTCCACGAATGATCCAGTCCTTATGACCGCGAAGGAATCCACGTGCCAAGGGTGCACCGGGCCAAGGATTAAATTATAAGCCACTTGCGCCGTTTGTGTCGTCAAGGATGATTATCGACGAATGAAGAGCGATTGTGTTGCGC
>JBATYB010000361.1:0-2865 GCA_049673825.1 Methylocella sp.
GCCTCAAGGGTTTCCCCTTGCCGGAGGCAGGATCGACGTCATCGCCGGCGCGCCCGCGCCTGTCCTGGTCTACCGCCGCAAGGCGCATTTCATCAGCCTCACCGCGCTGCCGGCGCGGGGCTCGCCGCCGCCTGGGGCTTTTGCGATTGACGGCTATTCCGTTCAGGTCTGGCGCGACGGCGGCACCGATTATTGGGCCATCTCGGACATCGATCCCGCCGGACTTGCAAATTTCCGTCAGCTCTTCGAGGCCGCCGCCAACAACATTCCGGGAAAGACCGATTGAAGAAAACAGAAAGGAAATCGACATGAGCGACGGCAGCCTGCCAGCGAGAGGGCTTTGCCGCCGCGCAACAGATCCCGTGCGTTTCGAAGGCGCTACCAGACGGCAAATTCATTCCCGCGATCGTTGACCGCCGCATGACGAATGATTTTGCAATCATTGGCGCCGGGATCCTCGGCCTGGCGGCGGCTCGCGAAATTTTGCTCGCGCGGCCTCGCTCCTCGATCGTTATTCTCGAAAAGGAACGCGCCGTCGCCTGGCACCAAACCGGGCACAACAGCGGCGTCATTCACGCCGGCATCTATTATGCGCCGGGAAGCTTAAAGGCCCGCCTTTGCCGCGAGGGCGCCGCCGCGACAAAGGCCTTCTGCGCCGAACAAGGCATCAAATTCGAAAATTGCGGCAAGCTGCTCGTCGCCACCAATGCGCACGAAAGCATCCACATGGATGCCTTGTTCGAACGCGCCAAGCAAAACGGCGTCGAGGCCCTGCGGATCGATCGCGCCGGGCTTATGCGCCTTGAACCCAACATCACCGGCGTTGGCGCTCTGGGGGTCCCTTCGACGGGGATCGTCGATTACAGAAAGGTCGCCTCGGCGTTTGCCCACATCGTGACGGCGCAAGGAGCCGATTTGCAGCTCGGCGCCGAAGTCGTTGCCATTCGCGAGGACCCCCGCGCCGTCGAAGTTTCGACGCCTGAGCAAAGCTGGAACGCCCGCGCGTTGATCGTTTGCGCTGGACTGCAGTCCGACCGTCTCGCCAAACTGGCAGGCATGAGGATCGATCATCGGATCGTGCCGTTTCGCGGCGAATTTTATACCTTGCCAAAATCACGGGCGGGATTGATCAAACGCCTGATTTATCCCATTCCAGACCCAAAGCTTCCCTTTGTTGGGATTCATCTCACCCGAACGATAGATGGAAGGATCATCGCCGGTCCCAACGCGGTGCTGGGGTTTGCTCGCGAGGGCTATGGGAAATTCTCCTTCAGCCGCCGGGATGTCCTCGACTACATGGCGTTTCCGGGGTTTTGGAAAGTCGCCGGAAGGCATTTCGCCTCGGGCGTCGAGGAGATGCGAAACTCACTTTGGAAGCAAGGCTACCTCGCCCAATGCCGCAAATATTGCCCGAGCCTGTCGCTCGCCGATCTCGAACCGGGAGTGGCGGGCATACGCGCCCAGGCTGTGTTGCGCGACGGAACACTGGTGCAGGATTTTCTCTTCGCGGAAACCATGCGGCAGCTGCATGTATGCAATGCGCCCTCGCCCGCCGCGACATCGGCAATCCCGATCGCGCGCGTGATCGCCGGGAAAGTTCTTACGCGGTTCGAACAATTGTAATTCGCGCGATTGGCAAAGCTCTCGCCTTTCAGTGCAAGCGGCTCCGCGCCGCGAACCAATAATCGAGGGGGCAATAGACCTATGATTGGGATTGGCCGGCTGGCGGCAGCCTCGACCTTGGGAATCGTGCTGCTGGGAGCGCCGGCGGAGGCCCAGAATTCCAGCTTCATGGATATGAACATGGACATGGGCTGCATGCTGATGGCCGGCATGCACGAGATGCAAGTGTCGGTCTATCAATCCGGCGCAACGGTGGATTCGTGCGGGGACATCCCGTCTCCCGGACCCGCCTTGATTACGATCAGCTCGGCCTCGAAATTACTACGGGACATGACGGCGGAGGTTCGCATTGTAAGGGACACCGGAGCCGAAACGGCGGCGAGCGGAAATCTCGATCCGGTCACACTCGCTCATCTGCCGCCGAAAAACTATCCGACAGGGATCATCACGCTCACGACCACCTTCGATAAGCTCGGCAAATACGCGGTCCGCGTGACGGTAAGGGACGCCAAGAATATGGCGATGTCCGGCCACCTCGGCCTGACCGTGGGGGAGGCGTCACGTCAATGGATCTTCGTTTACATCCTATCCGGCATCATTCTGGCGGCCGCGTTTGGATTTTATCTCCGCGATCTTGGCCGCAAAAAACTATTTGCCCATCAAAAACAGTTAAAGCCTGCTTGCGGCGTGACACCGCGCCTGCCGCGCGCGCCGTTTCCGCTTTGGGCTCATGCGCCGCGCGAGTCTGGCACTTTGACGTCGGCGAGCCAAGCCTGCCAATCCTTGATCGAACCGTTGAAGGCATTGCGATCGACATAACCGCGAATGCCGGCGACATGGCCCTCGGCGGTATGCTGCCAGAAACGCCAGCGGCGATTGGCATATTTGAGCGCCGGATAGCATTTCACGCTGCGGACCCAGATCGGGTAATCGGAAAATTCGCCTTGCATCACGTCGCGATGGAAATCGATTGACGTATAGATCACCGGCTTTTTCCCATAGGCCTTTTCCATCGCGGCAAGCATGATTTTCATCTGGGCCAAGGCGGCGTCGCGCGGGATGCGCTTGGGGCAGGTCTTAGATCGCCCGTTCCATTCGACATCGAGCACCGGCGGCAAGGCGTCCGGGTCATTTGGGACATGCGCCGTAAACCACGCCGCTTGCTCCTCCATGGGCCGGCACCAATAGGCGAAATGATAGGCGCCGCGCGGCACGCCCGCGGCTTTCGCCGCGGCCCAATTT
>JBATYB010000362.1:0-21814 GCA_049673825.1 Methylocella sp.
CGGTGTTGACCATGATTTGATCTCTCACCTCTGTCTCGATGACCGTCCATCCGTTTAGGCGGGGGTTTATCTGGTGGATGAACGAGTCGTTGATGGAAACCTCGAGATCGGCGGTGATCCGTTTTCCGTAGAAGCCATTCCATGTGTAGACTTGCGCTCCGTCGACCGGAGGATAGGTGGTCGACGACAGGAACATGTAGTTGAATGTCGGCAGGGCCAATTCGTCGTTGACGCCGGGATCGTCGATGGTGAGGGTGACGGGAAAGATTCTTTGGCCGATGACCGTATGCGCGGAAGCCGGGCCGATGCCGGCGATGGCGGCCGCCGCGGCGAACGCGCCGGCGCATGCCAGGGAAGTTTTGTGGGATTTGTGAGACATGATCTTGATTCCTCGATTGGAGTGTTTGGCTTAATATCTCGCGGGACCCGGTCCCGGAGGCATAACAGGAGGCGTAACAAACGCCGGGGCTGGAGCGGCGGCTGGTCCCATAGGCACGGCCGGTTCAGAAGCCACAGCTGGCCCGGGAACCATCATGTCGAACCTGTAGCTTAAGCCGGCTTGGACTTGGTTTTCGGTCAGATGATGGGGCACGGCAAAAAAGCCGCCCGCGGGGAGCCCAACGGGTGCGCTCGGATTGGAGAACGGATAGTCCGTGGTATGGCCGAAATTCGAATAGCGGTATTCCGCCCGAACTGACCAATTGTCGGTGACGGCATATTCGATGCCGCCGCCGGCAGTGAAGCCCGCGCGGGTGTTCGAAATGGTCGTGTTGGTGCCTGGAGCGCCGGTGAAGAATCCGGTCGTATCGACATAACTGGTGTTGATGCTGGTTATGGCGACGCCGCCGGTGCCGTAGATCAGGACGCGATCGAAGGCAATGCCGAGGCGTCCGCGGACCGAGCCCTGGACACCCGCATTCGAACTGAAAGTCGTGCTTCCGAAGGTGTCTCCCACGAAGTCCGCCATTGGGACGTTGACCGTTTTACGCAAGCTCGTGCCATCCACGGAAGCTTCTATGCCGAACACAAACCACGAGTTAGGCTGGATGTTCCAGCCGACATGGGCGCCGCCGATGACCCCTTGCGGACCCTCGCCAAATGAACCGCCGGCCAAATCAAGGTCATTCGCGGCCCCGGACCAAGCAACGTTGTCGTTGCCCCAGGCGTAACCGATCTGCCCGCCGAGATAGACACCTGACCAGGTGAAGACCGGAACCGGCGGTGGTGGTATTGGTGCGGGCTCGGCCGCGAGGGCGGAACCGGTAATGGCGAGTGCGCCAACCGACACAAGGACGAATTTACCGTACATAGGACTTCTCCGTTGAAGACAGAATTTAACTGGATACGCTAAGCAAACACCAGGCTTAGGCATGGTTTTGCTTTGTATTGAATTGTGCCAAGCTGCAAAGCTTGGTTTAGAACATTGAGAAGTCCGGGGCCGGAAGGTACGAATCGAACTTATAACTGAAGCCCACCTGCACCTGGCTTTGGCTCAACGTGCGGGTCACGTTTAGGGCCCCGCCCGCCAGACCTGGCACCGTTGTAAACGCTGCCGCGGCGAGCTGGGTATTCCCTACAGTGCCGAAATCGGTATAGCGGTATTCTGCGAATACCGACCAATTGTTGGTGACCGCATAGTCGATGCCGCCGCCGGCCGTCCAGCCCACGCGGGTGTTCGAAAAGCTGTTCGAGCCGAAGAAGGCTGGGGCTGAGATCGAGTAGTTGGTGTTGAAGCCGCCGAATGCGACGCCGCCGGTGGCATAGGCCAGGAGCCGATCCCAGGCGATGCCGAAGCGGCCGCGAATCGAACCCTGGATGTCGGCGTTCGTGGACGCGGACACGGAGCCGCCTCCAAAGGCAGGAAAGCCGGCCGCGACAGTATTGCTCAAGCTAGCCCCGTCGACCGAACCTTCGAGACCTAAGACAAATCCTCCACCGGGTTTATCGATCTGATAGTCAAAGCCGACATGGGCGCCGCCGATCACCCCGCTCGGAGAACTGAAGACGCTGGGGCTGAAAGCGAGGCCGCTAACCGGATCGAATGCGCCGTAGAAAAAATTGTCGTTGCCCCAGGCGTAACCGATCTGCCCGCCGAGATAGAGCCCCGTCCAGGTGAAAATCGGAACTGGCGGCGGTGGTGTCGGTGCAGGCTCGGCCGCGAAGGCTGTGCCGGAAAGGGTGGCCGCTGCGGCGAGTGCGCCGGCGCAAGCCATCGAAGCTTTGTAAGACATGATGAATCCTTGATCTGAAGGTGAGTGATAGCCGCGGTCAGCCGCAAGACGGCGGCGCCGGGTGGTTGCTCGTCGATCAGATCAGGATTGGAGGCGCGCGGGGCTGCCCGGCAAAAACCGCAAACCGCGTGCGCGAGCCGAGAAGCGCGGGTGGCGCGACGACGGTTGTGGAAAGCGGCGGCGCATAGGCGGCGCGCGCCATCTCCTGCGGCAGAATGCCCATCGTGGCGTGGACGTGCGAGCAGCAGCAGGGGCACGGGCAGAAGGGGCAATCGCCGTCGTGGTGGCAAGGCGCGGGGCCGTCGCCGCTGGCGGGGCTGGCACGGGTGCCGTGAACCGCGCAGGGAACGCCGGATTGACCCGCATCGAAGCTCGCGGGCGTGACGCCGTAGCCCGTGGCGGCAGTCTCGGGAACCATGGAATGCGCGGCAAAGCCCGGCGTGTGCCGGGGTTGCATGGGCATCCATAATTGGGCAAGGCAAGCAAGGAGGACTAGGCAACAGCGGGCGGCTCGCGTCCAGCCTCGCGCGGGGCTTCGCGAAAAACGCTCAGAGGGTCGGAGACCGGCCGCTCGCACTGGGTACGCCTTCGGAACGACGGTTAGCGATTTATATTGTCGTGAAGTGCGAGCGTTTCCCGCATGGAGTCAAGCCATAATCGTCAATGATGCCGGTCAGGCCCAGGGAAACGCTGCGATTGTTTGGAACCGTGACTTTCGCGCAACAAAGCGACCGGCCGAATGTCCTAATCGAAAAACATGATCGACTTTTTCGATTAGGACATGCTTCAAGTCTTTGACGACAGACAATAAGCAATAGGCAACATGTGTTGCCGTATTACCAAAGAAGTTTTTCCTTAGGTAGTCTTGGGTAGAATACGAAGGCATGATCGCTCTAGATTGTGATGGTATGCAGATTGCGTCGTCCACGAAGCCGCCAGACCCCCGCGTTTACGCTGGGCGCAGCGGGATCTGAACTCGAAGTAGGACGACCATGGACCGTTGTGAATTTATTGCCGCTGCTGGAACTGCCGCCGCGCTTGCTTCAACGTCACAGGCCTTTGCTCAGGCGGGCGAGGAGCCGATGATGCATCCGCCAAAAAACAAGCCCCTTGAGGATGCCTGCGCGCAATGTGTGGCGACGGGCAATGATTGCATGAGGCATTGCCTCGGCGTGTATGCAATGAAGGATACGAGCATGTCCGGTTGCGCCGGCGCGGCCTACCAGGTCGTGGCCGCCTGTGGTGCCTTGCAAGCGCTTGCGGCGGTCAATTCGCATCATGTGGCGGCCGTCGCCAAGGGGGTGGAACCGATCTGCAAGGCCTGCCAAACGGAATGCGAGAAGTACCCCAAGGTTGCCGCGTGCAATGCCTGCGGCGACTCATGCAAGGCCTGCGCCGAGGAATGCGCTAAGGCTGCTTAGCGGTGAGTCAAGAGAACCACCGTAATCCAGCCGCGCAGGTCAATGCTGTAACTCCCAGGATGGCGAGGCCGCGCCAAGCCGCATCGCCCGGCGGAGCGGCGCTGCGCCGGACAAAATGAACCGCAAGCAGAGTGATCGCCAGCGCCGCGCAAAGAATCTTTGCGCAGAGAGCGCCCAACGCCAGATGGTGAATCTCCGGCAACTCGCCTTCCATGTAGAAGCTTACCGTTCCGAACCCGGTGCCGCTCGCCGCTTGCACTGTCCAAGCAAGCAAGGTCAGCCAAGCCATTTTGCGGAGCGCCGGCGGCGGCGGCTTGAACCATAAAGCAGCGATTGGGAGGCCGGTGACCGCCGCCGCGCCAAAGTTATGGGCGATTTGAACGCCGCCATAGAGGATATTCTCAGGTTCCATGGCGCGTCTACCGCACCGTCACATTGATGCAGGCTTGCGCCCCAATCGGGGTATGGTTCTTGTTGACCGGGCTGACGCAGACTTTCCGGTCGCCGGACTTCAGCGGCCCGAGCTTAAAACTGCCTTTGAGCTTATGGGCCATCCCGGTTTCATCGCCGTCGACATAGATATGCACATGATCGACTTTCGCGACGTGCTTAACTTCATACTCAAGCTTATAGGTGTGTTTTGCTTCGAGTTTCGCGCCATCCGCGGGCGAAAGAATTGTCGCGAAGCTGTCTTCTGCCGCGGCTGGCAGGACGTAGAGCGCCGTGCCGATGCCGGCGAGGGACGCCGCGGCGGCGAATGCGCCGGCGCAAGCCATGAAAGCTTTGTAAGACATGATGAATCCTTGATCTGAAGGTGAGTGATAGCCGCGCTCAGCCGCCGGATGGCGGTGCCGGGTCGTTGCTCGTCGATCAGATCAGGATTGGAGGCGCGCGCGGCTGCCCGGCAAATACCGCGAACCGTGCGAGCGTGCCGAGAAGCGCGGGCGGCGCGGCAACTGCGGAAAGCGGCGGCGCATAGGCGGCCCGCAAGGTATCCTGCGGCAGAATGCCCATCGCGGCATGGACGTGCGAGCAGCAGCAGGGGCACGGGCAGAAGGGGCAATCGTCGTGGCGGCAAGGCGCGGGGCCGTCGCCGTCGGCGGGGCTGGCACGGGTGCGGTGAACCGCGCAGGGAATGTCTGATTGACCCGCATCGAAGCTCGCCGGCGTAAGGCCCGAGCCCGCGGCGGCGGTGTCGAAGACCAAGGAAGGCGCTGCAATACCCGGCGCGTGCCGGTGTTGCGCGGGCATCCATAATTGGGCGAGGCAGGCGAGGAAAACTAGGCAACGGCGGGCCGCCTGCGTCCAGCCTCTCGCGGGGCCTCGCGAAAAACGCATTGAGGGTCGGAAACCGCCCACTCGCACTGGATGCGCCTTCGGAACGACGGTTAGCGATTTATATTGTCGTAAAGTGCGAGCGTTTCCCGGATGGAGTCAAGCCATAATCGCTAATGGTTCAGGTCAGGCCCAATGCAACGATGCGATTGTTCGGAACCGCGACTTTCGCGCAACAAGGCAAAGGCGGCGCGCCCTCTTTGCCGGTTAAGCGCGTGTCGCAAACCGCGCGCAAAGGTGCTAATCGGGGCGCCTCGACTTCGCCGCAAGCGGCTGCAAGATGCACGCAGCTGGAGAAGCCGATTTTGTTGCGAGTTGCGATCGAGGCGGAGCGCGACGGATGGATTTGCCGGACGGCCCAGAATTTTCCAGCCGGCGCTCGGGCGATGCGGTGACGCTCGACCTTGGCGGGCGATGGACGGTGGACGCGTCGGCCGCGATCGAAGCCCGGGCGGACGCGCTTCTGGCGGAGAGCGACGGCGCGCGGCGGGTGGTTCTCGATCTTGGCCGGGTCGCGCGGCTCGATACGGCGGGGGCTTGGCTCATCGACCGGGCGCGCCAGACGCTCGACGCCAAGGGAGTCGATGCAAGGCTTGAGTCGGTCCGGCCGGAATATGAAATCCTGCTCCGCGAAGCCCGGTACCATGCGCTTGCCGCGCCGCGGCCGCCTAGCGGCTCTTACCTCATCGGTCTTCTCGCCGATATTGGCGAGAGCGTGGCTTCCGCGGGAGCCGATCTCTACAAGGGCGTGGTCTTTCTCGGCGAGGTCGTGGCGGCGATTGGGAAAAGCCTCTTCAGCCCGTCGCGTTTTCGCGGAACCTCGCTGGTTGCCCACATCGAAAGCATTGCCTTTCGCGGCGTTCCGATCATTGCCCTTATTAATTTTTTGGCGGGCGCAATCATCGCGCAACAGGGTATTTTTCAGTTGCGGCGTTTCGGAGCGACGATTTTCGTCGTCGATCTCATCGGCATTTTGATCCTGCGCGAGCTCGGCGTCCTGTTGACCGCGATCATGACCGCCGGGCGCTCCGGCTCGGCGATCACCGCCGAGCTCGGCTCGATGAAGCTGCGCGAGGAAATCGACGCGCTGACCGTCATGGGACTGCGGCCGGTCGATATATTGATCGTTCCGCGCGTTCTCGCGCTCGTGATCAGCCTTCCGCTATTGACGTTCGTGGCCGACATGGCAGGGATATTCGGCGGTCTGTTGACGAGTTGGGTGTACGATGGGATTACCCCGGCGAGGTTCATGACACTGTTGCAATCGGCGATCGGCCTCCACACTTTCCTGTGCGGCTTCATTAAGGCGCCCTTCATGGCGCTGGTCATCGGGCTCATTTCTTGCGTGGAAGGCCTGGCCGTCGCGGGCTCGGCCGAATCGCTCGGGCGGCAAGTGACCGCCTCGGTGGTTAAGTCGATATTCATGGTCGTCGTGGTCGATGGGCTGTTTACAATGTTTTTTGCGGGGATCCCATATTGAGCAATGGGCAGGCCTTGGGAGACGCCGGGTCCGGGGCATGGCCGGAGCAAGACAACCGGCGCGCGGCGCCGGAGTCCGCCATAAAGGTGCGCGATCTCGTCGTCGGCTTTGGCGACAAGCTCGTCATGCAAGGCCTCGATCTCGATGTTTACCGGGGCGAGGTTTTGGGTTTCGTGGGCGGGTCCGGCACGGGTAAATCGGTCCTCACCCGGACGATTTTGAGGCTCATCCGCAAACGCAGCGGGCTTGTCGAGATTTTCGGCGCCGATGTCGATTCCCTCTCGCTGCGCGAATACGCCGCTATCGAGCGGCGCATTGGCGTGATGTTTCAACAAGGCGCGCTGTTTTCGGGGCTGACCGTCAAGCAGAACGTCGAGGTGCCGATGCGCGAGCATTTGCGTTTATCGGCACGCCTTTCGGAAGAACTCGCGATGCTCAAGATCGAGCTCACCGGCCTCGACCTCGATGCCGCCAACAAATACCCATCCGAATTGTCCGGCGGCATGACCAAGCGGGCCGCCTTGGCGAGGGCTCTCGCGCTTGATCCGGAATTGCTGTTTCTCGACGAGCCGACATCTGGCCTCGACCCGATCGGCGCGGGGGAATTCGACGAGTTGATCGCCACCTTGCAGCGCACGCTCGGGCTTACCGTCTTCATGGTGACCCATGATCTCGACAGTCTTTATTCGATCTGCGACAGGATCGCCGCCTTGGCCGACGGAAAAGTGATCGCCGAGGGGCCGATTTCGACGATGCTTGCCTCGCAACATCCTTGGCTGCGCGCCTATTTTCACGGCAAAAGGGCGCGTCTCGCCAGTTCCGCGCTTGCCGGGCGCTCCGGCGCGCGTTCCATGACGGCGGAGCATGAAGCGGCCGGCTTGCCCGGCCAAGCGTGAAGGCGTTTCGAAGACTGGAAAAGCAGGTGAGGTCAAATGGAAACCCGTGCGAATTATGCCTTGATCGGCGTGTTCACCTTGGCGGTCATCGCCGCGGCCTTCGGCTTTGTGCTTTGGTTTTCGGGGGCCGAAAAGCCTGGCGGGCGCAAGACTTACAAAATCATTTTTAACGGTTCGGTTTCCGGCCTCACCAATGGCGGCGCGGTTCTCTTTAACGGCGTGCGGGTCGGCGCGGTCACCAAGATCAACCTGTCGCCGCAAGACCCTTCCCGCGTCGGTGCGCTGATCGACGTCGATGCAAATGTGCCGGTGCGCGTCGACACCAAGGCGCGGCTGGAATATACCGGCTTCACGGGAGTCGCGTCCATCGCATTGACCGGCGGCGCCAGCGATGCGCCGCCGCTCCCTACGAGCCCACAAGTGCCGGGCGTCATCGTCGCCGAGCGCTCGGAGTTCCAGGATCTCGTCGCAGCCGCGCGGCGAATCGCCACTCAGGCCTCCGGCTTTTTGACTAGGGCCAACCATTTGCTCGACGAAAATTCGGCCTCCATCACGGCTTCGGTGAAGAATATCGAAAAATTCTCCGATGCGCTGGCCGCCAATTCGGACGGCCTCAAGGATTTCATGGGCGCCATCGCCGATTTCAGCAAATCCATCAAGCCCTTGACCGCAAAGCTCGACGCCCTCGCGGCCGATGCCGATAAAGTGGTGAAGGGCGACGTTGCCGCCGCCGCCAAAGCGATCAAGAAGGCCGCCGACGATCTCGATTCCAGGACGAAGGAAATCGCCGCCAACATCAACCGCTTCAGCGGCAGCGGATTGCGCCAGTACGAGGCCTTGGCGGTGGACGGCCGCAAGACGCTCGAGCAAATCAATCAGGCGGTTCGCTCGATCGAGAACAACCCGCAGCAATTCCTGTTCGGCAAGTCGCCGCGAATTCCGGAATATTCCGGCGCTCGTTAACTGCTTGGCATGCAATTACGCGATCAATACAACGTGGCCCCGCAAGGCACCCGCTTACCTTGACGAAAGCATCGGGTGCTATAAGCGGGGGCACAGGCTGCCAGGTTGGTCGTGCCCTGTTCATGGGAACGGATTTTAGAATGGGGTATTTTGGCCTAGCCCGCGCCTCGATCTTGGACATGTTCCGCGTCGCGCGCCGCGGCAGCCCTCTTTTGATCCTGCTCGCCGCTTGCTCATCCGCGCCGGTGGCCACTTACGATCTCACCCCGGCGGGCGGCCGTATCGCCGCGCATGCCGGCCGCGGCCAGCTCGCGGTTCTCCGGCCCGATGCGATCCTCCCCGCCGACTCGGACCGGATTGTCGTGCGCACCAATCCGCAATCCGTCGCTTATCTCTCCGGCGCGCAATGGGCCGACAAATTGCCGTCGCTCGTTCAGAGCCGCCTCATCGAGAGCTTTCAGGACGCGCATCTTCTGCGCGCGGTCGGCCGCCCCGGCATGCTCGCGGATTTCAATCTCCAAACCACTATACGCCGGTTCGAGCTCGATGCGGCGCGGGGCGACGCAGTCGTCGAAATCTCAGCCCAAATCATAGCCCCGAGCGGACGCATCGTTGGCGGCCGGCTGTTTGCCGCCAATGTTGCGGCGCCGTCAAGCGATCCGGCGGCGGTCGCCTCGGCGCTCGACGCGGCGCTTGCCGAAGTCATGCGCGAGATCGTCATTTGGACAGCGCCGAAAATTTGACGAGTGCCGCGGGAAACCGCGAAAGCCCGGCGTAAAAGGAAGCCCATTGAGCCCCGGAACGATCCAGCGCGCGGTCTTCACCGAGGGCTCGACCATGCGCCACGTCATCGTCATGACGGCGGCGAGCTCGGTTGGGCTCATGGCGATTTTCGTGGTCGATCTGTTGTCGCTTCTTTGGGTATCGCGGCTCGGCGACCCGAAGCTCACCGCCGCCGTCGGCTTCGCGACGCAGGTTTTGTTTTTTTCAGTCTCGATCAGCATAGGCCTTTCGATCGCGATCGGCGCCGTTGTTTCGCGCGCGCTCGGCGCGGGCGATCGGGCCGCCGCAAGGCGGCTTGCGGCATCGGGTCTCGTTCATGTGTTTCTGATCGCGGCCGCGGCCAGCTGTGCCGCCTGGCTGCGCCGGCGCGAGATTCTCACCCTCTTCGGCGCCCGCGACATGACCCTCGATGTCGCCTCGGCTTATCTCGCCATCACGCTCCCGACGACGGTTCTTCTCGGTGTCGGCATGGCGCTCGGGAGCATATTGCGCGCGGCGGGCGACGCAAGGCGCGCGATGTTTGTGACGCTCGCGGGAGCCATCGTCACCGCGATTCTCGATCCGGTGTTTATTTTCGGCCTTGGCCTTGGCGTCACCGGCGCGGCCATTGTCACCATGATTTCACGGTTCGTCATCGTGGCCGTTGGACTGAACGGCGCCGTTCGCAAGCATGATCTTGTCGCGCGGCCGAACCGCGCGGCGGCGAGATCGGATCTCGCGCCGATGATGGCGATCGCCGTTCCGGCCGTCCTGACCAATTTGGCGACGCCGGTTGCCAATGCCTACACGATGCGGATATTTTCGCATTTCGGCGAAGCGGCCGTCGCGGCTTTTGCCATCGTTGACCGGCTCAATCCCATGGCCTTCGGCGTTCTTTTCGCTTTGTCCGGATCGGTCGGTCCGATCATGGGGCAGAACCTCGGCGCCAAGCTGATTGCGCGGGTGCGCCAAGTGCTGACCGACTGCTTCACTTTTGCCGCGATCTATGTCCTGGTGGTGTCGGTTTTTCTGCGTTTGGCCGCGCCTTTCATCGTCGAACTCTTTCACGCGCAAGGCGAGACGGCCAGGCTGATAACTTTCGTTTGCGCCTATGGCGGGGTGCTCTGGTTTTTTTTGGGAGCCATTTTCGTGGCCAACGCCGCCTTCAACAATCTCGGGTTCCCGGTTGTCTCGACGCTCTTCAATTGGGGGCGTGCCACGCTTGGCACCTTGCCCTTCGTGACCATCGGCGCCGCGCGCTTTGGACCCGAGGGCGGCTATATTGGCCTGATCGCCGGTTCGGCTCTCTTCGGCATCGGGGCCGTGATCGCCGCCTATATCGTTACGGGACGGCTCGCAAAACGTCCCAAGGTCTTGTAGGATCGTTCGGTTTGTTGCTGGACATTGTTCCGTCGGCAAGCAGCGCGCGGCCATCTGTGGAGGACTGCCAATGTTCAATCTTTACGAGATTTTACGAAATGCCCAAGGCGGCCAAGGGCTCGATAATCTGGCAACCCAATTCGGCATCACGGCCGAACAGGCGGACGCGGCGGTCAAGGCCGTCGTGCCGGCGTTGTCGGCGGGGTTCTTGAAGCAGGCGTCCGAACCGCACTCGTTCGGTTCCTTCATTGGCGCTTTGGGAGAGGGCCAGCATCTGGCGGCTTTCACCGACCCGGCCGCCGCGCAAGCGACCGCGACCACGCAAAAGGGCGGCGATATTCTTAGTCAAATCCTTGGCTCTCACAACGCTCGCGAGGAGATCGTGCTGCGGGCTTCGAGCGCGACCGGCATCGGCCAGGACACGCTCGCAAAAATGCTCCCTGTCATCGCTTCGATGATCTTCGGAGGCCTTGCGAAATCCATGGAAAATCAGGGATTTGGCGGGATCCTCGGGCAACTCGCCAATGCCGCCGGACATGGAGGTCTTGGCTCCATTCTCGGCCAGGTGTTGGGCGGCGGGCATGGGTCAGGCAACCCGCAGCAGCCGCTTCCCGCGCCGGGTCCGGCCGGAGGGCGCGGGGGGCTCGGCTCCATTCTCGGCCAGATATTGGGCGGCGGGCGGAGTCCGATGGGTCCGGGGCAACCACCATCGGCCGCTCCTGGCCCCGCCGGTGGAGTGCAAGGGGGGCTTGGCGGTATTTTGGCGTCCATCTTGGGAAATCTTACTAGCCGCCCGGGAGCTGGCCCGGCGGCGGGACCCGCCGCCCCCATCGGAAGCCCGCAAGTGCCGGGTTTCGATGCGGCCTCGATCCAGGCGAGTCTCGAAGCCCTCACCAAAATGCTGCAGTCCGGAACCCCGCCGCCCAGCGGCCCGCAAACCGGCATTAACGCTGAAATCGACCAGATCATGGGCGGCAAGCGCCCCTAAAGGCGGCAGCCTCGCACCTCCGCCGCCGGTTCGGTTAGGACAGCCTCGCTTGGGCGCATTGCGCTTGGGCGTGCCCCCGCGTATGTAGCGAAAATCGCGACGGCACCCTTTGCCGATCGCGGACCGTGAATGCGAGAGGCGCTATGCCCACAATCGAAGAGATCAGGTCCTGGAGCCACACCTACGCTTGGCCCCAGGCCGGGGAGGAGTGGTCGGCGGCTTGGGGCAGCGCGCGCATGCAGTGGTATGGTTCCATTCTTCCCCGCATCATTGCCTTTGTGCCGGCAGACACGATCCTGGAGATCGCCCCTGGCTATGGACGGTGGACGGTGTTCCTCAAGGACTTATGCAAGCGACTGATCATCGTGGACTTGTCGGAAAAGTGCATCGATAGATGCCGGCAACGTTTCGCCGACTGTTCCCACATCTCGTACTTCGTTAACGATGGCAAGTCGTTGGATATGATCGTCGACGGCGGCGTCGATTTCATCTTCAGCTTTGATTCGCTGGTTCATGCGGAGGACGCCGTGCTCAAGGCTTACGCAGCCGAGTTCGCGAAGAAGCTGCGGCCGAACGGAGCCGCGTTCATCCACCACTCCAACCTGGGAGAGTACATGGCCCACATTGAGGTGCAGTCACGGCTCTCAAAGTTTCCCAAGCTGCTCGGCTTGCTGAAAAGGCTGGGCGTCTGCGACAACCTGACTGGCCACGGGCGGGCGCGCAGCATGACGGCCGCGAAACTGGCTGCTTTCGCTGAAGACCACAGCCTGCAATGCGTCAGTCAGGAACAAGTGACTTGGGAATCCAGGTTCGCGTTGATCGATTGCCTGTCCACGATCGTCCCGCGCGGATCCAGATGGTCCCGCGAGAACCGTGTTCTCAGGAACGCGGGCTTCATGGCCGAGGCCAAGCGCCTTTCCGATTTGTCGCGTTTATATGAATGGCCGCCTGCCGCCGAGCGGAAATGATGACATTGTTCCGGCGGCTGCTCAGAATGGATGTGTGCGTCCGGTGAAGGCCGCATGAGCGTTCTTTCCACGGCCATCGGAAAAGAGCGGCGGCGCGTGTGGTGTTTACTAAATTGTTGAGAAATCAAGAAATGTGCGAGAGGACGCGATCCGCCGGAGACGTCGCATTCTGGCATCTTATCAGCAAAAGCGGTTATTGGCGGCAGGCAGAGGCCACGGGTTCGAACCCCTTCTTATACACCAATAATATCAAATAGTTACGCTGCTTACCGAGTGAGAGGGACGCAGCGGGGAAGCAGGAGGGAAGCAGCGGGCCGTGGTTCCGTGGCCAGACGCCTGCCCAAGCCCCAGACACACGAAACGCCACCGCCTCAAAGCACGCCGACGAAGCCAACGCCCACTCCACCAAGCCGCACGCTTCGTCCGCCGCTCATATTGCGCCCCGGCGTTCGCCCGCCTATGTAGCTGCGCGCGGAGGCTCGGCGGCACCGGCGATGAAATCTCCGGCAAGCGAGCGGCCGCGCGCATTGCGCCAGGCCGCGTGACGACGGCGCAAGTGAAAGTGTGGCAATGGCTCGCGACGCTACGGATTTGACCCCCATCACGTCGCGCGATGAGCTTGTCGCCTGGCTCGAAGCAGGCGCGAGGCCGCCGGAGCAATTCCGGATCGGCACCGAACATGAGAAAATTCCATTTTATCGGACCGGCCGTTCGCCCGTGCCCTATGAAGGCCGGCCCGAGCGGGGCCAAGAGGGCATCCGCGCTCTTCTCGAGGGAATGCAAAAGAGGCTCGGCTGGGCCCCGGTCAACGACGGTCCGAATATCATTGGGCTATACGACGCAACGAGCGGGGCCGGGATCTCGCTCGAGCCCGGCGGTCAATTCGAACTTTCCGGCGCGCCGTTCGACACGATCCATCAAACCACCACCGAGCTCGACGGCCATTTTTCGGCGCTCGAAGCCGTCGCCGCGCCTTTAGGGATAGGCTTTCTGTCGCTCGGCATGAGCCCCAAATGGCGGCTCGGCGAAACACCGTTGATGCCCAAGCAGCGCTACGCGATCATGGTGAAATATATGCCGAAGGTCGGATCGCGCGGCCTCGAGATGATGTTTCGCACCTCCACCGTGCAGACCAATCTCGATTTTTCAAGCGAAGCCGATATGGTCAAAAAGCTTCGCGTTTCGCTGGCCTTGCAGCCGGTCGCGACGGCCCTCTTCGCCAATTCGCCATTCACCGAGGGCAGGCTCAACGGCTTTCTTTCGGCGCGCTCGGAGGCTTGGCGCCACACGGACCCGGCCCGCACCGGCATGCTGCCTTTTGCTTTCGAGCAGGGGATGTCGTTCGAGCGCTATGTCGATTACGCGCTTTCGGTGCCAATGTATTTCGTCAAGCGCGGCGACATCTATCACGACGTGGCCGGCGCCGATTTTCGCGATCTTTTGAAGGCTAAGCTCGCGCAGCTTCCGGGCGAGCAGGCGACGCTCGCCGATTGGAGCAATCACCTTACCACCATTTTTCCGGAAGTGCGGCTGAAGCGCTATCTCGAAATGCGCGGGGCCGACGCCGGACCCCGGCCGTTCCTTCCGGCGCTTCCGGCTCTTTTCACGGGGCTCCTCTACGATCCGGCGTCGCTCGACGCGGCCTGGGACATCGTGAAAGCCTGGAGCCCCGGGGCGCGGGAAAAATTGCGCGCCGACGTTCCGCAACTCGGCCTTGCGGCGACGATCCATGGGCGGCTGCTGCGGGAGGTCGCGGCCGAAGTCTTGAACATCGCCCGCATGGGTCTCGCCAAGCGCAACCGGCGCAATGCTCGGGGTTTTGACGAGACCGTGTTTCTCGATCCCCTCGATGCGGTCCTCGCGGAGGCGAGCGAAGCCGAGCGGCTGATCAAGAAGTTTAAAACGCAATGGGCCGGAAACATCGAGCCGGCCTTCGAGGAATGCGTTTATTGAGGCCGTCATCCTAACTTTGTTTCAAAGCGGCGGCGTAAGGAGGAAACGAGATGAAGGAGTTCGCCGGGAATTTGCTGCTGGGCGCGATCCTCGCGGGTCTCTGTTGCGGGGCCGCGATGGCCGCCGATCTCTCGACGGTCGGGCAATGGACCAACAAATATCCGTTCGACAAAATCGCCGGCGGCAAGTCGCTCTGGGATCAACCGGGCGTTCGGGCTGCGATGCGCGCCGCCATGGGCAAACGCTTCTTCGCGCTCTCGGAAAAAGAAATGCATGGTCCCGAAGGGCCGGTGGCCGGCGACGGCAAGGGTGTTTTCGCCGCATGGTCGTGCAAGGCGCATGATTGCGGCGACAATCAGATGACGGTGTTTTTCGATTCCGCCACGGGCAGCGCGCAGGTTTGCTGGCGAAGCTCGGGCGGCAATTCCGGCGAGGCGCAGGATCTTTGGCTTGCCGAGGGCAAGGCGCGCCCGCTTCCGGCCAACGCCTGCGGTTATGGTGAGAACGATCCGTTCGCAGCCCTGAAGAAATTCGGCGGCGCGGGGTGACGGCAAGCCGCTTTGGCGTTGCTTCACGACGTTGCGCAGTCACTTGCCAACGATCTTTTGGTGCAATTCTCGGGAGGACGGCGGCGCTGCCTCGATGGTTTAAGCCGTTACCGGAAGGCATCCCCAGTGTAAGGCTCGCTGAGGGAATCGTGGCTGTCACAAGGGATGCCCGAGCCGCCGCAATCCACCCCAAAAAAAGAAAACACCTCTGATGGCTGATGAAAACCTCGTCACGTTACTCCGGCAAGGCGCTGTTGAGTGGAACGCGTGGCGAACAGGGCAGAACCGAGATGCGATAGACCTCACCGGGGCGGACCTCACCGGGGCGAACCTTCGCATGGCGGAACTCGGCATGGCGGACCTCCGCACGGTGAACCTTCGCATAGCAGACCTCGACGGGGCGGACCTCCGTGGAGCGGACCTTCGCACGGCGAACCTCCACGAGGCGTACCTCAGCGGGGCGAACCTCCATGCGGCGCTTCTCAGCGGGGCGAACCTCAGCGGGGCATACCTCGGCGCAGCGAACTTCCATGAAGTGTGGTTGTATGAAACGGTGCTCGCCGATGTCGATCTTTCGGCTGTCACCGGATTGGAAACCTGCAACCACATGGGTCCGAGCATTATCGATCATCGAACGCTGCAACGGTCCGGCCGTTTGCCTCTCGCGTTTTTGCGTGGGGTAGGTCTTCCAGAGTCATTCATCGAATATTTGCCGTCCCTTTTGAACCAGCCCATCCAAATGTACAGTTGCTTCATCAGCTATTCCAGCAAGGACCAGGACTTCGCCGAACGTCTTCATGCCGATCTCCAAAATAAAGGGGTCCGGTGCTGGTTTGCGCCGCATGACTTGCCGATCGGTGCCAAGACATGGGATACGATTGATGAGGCCATCAGACTTCGTGACAAGCTTCTGCTCATTCTTTCCGGCAATTCGATCGCCAGCGATTGGGTAGAAGATGAAGTGAACAAGGCGTTTGCGGAGGAGCGCGACGGGAAGCAGCCAGTCTTATTCCCTGTACGTATCGATGATGCCGTGATGGCAACCTCGGAGCCTTGGGCACGGAAGATTCGCGATCAACGAAACATCGGTGATTTCAGGAAATGGAAGGATCACGATGCCTACCAAAAGGCACTGGAAAGGCTGCTCCGCGATCTAACGGTAGGCGCCGTAAAGCCTTAGTGAGGAACAACAACCCGGATAAACTCTCGAATTGCCGCGCCGCTCAATTAGGCCACAGGCCAGATCCGGCTGAACGATTCAATGCCACTCCCTAATATCGACAAAGTGGCCGGCGATCGCCGCCGCCGCCGCCATCGCGGGCGACACAAGATGGGTGCGGCCCTTAAAACCTTGGCGGCCCTCAAAGTTGCGGTTCGAGGTCGAGGCGCAGCGCTCGCCCGGCAAAAGCTTGTCCGGGTTCATCGCGAGGCACATCGAGCAGCCGGGCTCGCGCCACTCGAACCCGGCGGCGAGGAAAATCGCGTCGAGACCCTCGGCTTCGGCCTGTTGCTTGACGAGGCCCGAGCCTGGCACGACCATGCCGTTGACGGACCCGGCGATGTGCTTGCCCGCGAGGATCTTCGCGGCGGCGCGCAAATCCTCGATCCGCCCATTGGTGCAGGAGCCGATGAAAACCCGGTCGATCGCAATGTCCGTGATTTTTTCGCCGCCCTTCAAGCCCATGTAATTTAACGCGCGCGCAATGGAGGCTTTTTTCGTCTCGCTCAAGGCCGCTTCCGGGCGCGGCACGGTCCCTGTGATCGCCGCGACATCCTGCGGGCTCGTGCCCCAGGTGACCAGCGGCGGCAATTGGCTGGCGTCGAGGCGGACTTGCCTGTCGAACAAGGCGTTTGGATCGGAATGCAAACTTTCCCAATAGCGCATCGCGGCGTCCCATGCAGCGCCCTCCGGCGCCTTCGGCCGGCCTTTTAGATAAGCGAAAGTTTTGGCGTCGGGCGCGATCATGCCGGCGCGGGCGCCCGCCTCGATCGTCATGTTGCAGACGGTCATCCGGCCTTCCATCGACAACGCGCGGATCGCTTCGCCCGCATATTCGATGACATGCCCGGTGCCTCCCGCCGTGCCGGTCTCGCCGATGATCCCGAGCGCAATGTCCTTGGCGCTCACCCCATCGCCGAGCGCGCCGTCGACCGTGACACGCATGTTCTTGGCCTTGGCCTGGATCAAGGTCTGGGTGGCGAGAACATGCTCGACCTCCGACGTGCCGATGCCATGCGCGAGCGCGCCGAAGGCGCCATGCGTCGAGGCATGGCTATCGCCGCAGACGATCGTCGCGCCGGGCAGGGTAAAGCCCTGCTCGGGGCCGATGATATGGACGATGCCCTGGCGAAGATCCCGCTCGTTAAAATATTCGATGCCGAACTCCCGGGCATTCGCGGCGAGCTGTTCGACCTGAATGCGGCTTTCGGGATCGTCGATGCCGTTCGAGCGATCGGTTGTCGGAACATTGTGATCGACCACCGCGAGGGTTTTTTGCGGCGCCCGGACGCGCCGGCCGGCCAGCCGCAACCCCTCGAAGGCCTGCGGGCTTGTGACCTCATGGACCAGATGACGGTCGATATAAATCAAGCTCGCGCCATCGGCCTCGGCGTGGACCAGATGGTCGTCCCAGATTTTATCGTATAGCGTGCGAGGCTTGGCCATGAGGCGATTCCATGCCGCCGGAAGCGGCCCTTGCCATAAAACCAATTAGAGGAGAAGTTCTTACTCGCAAGATCCGGCCAGGGGAAGTACCCTCGCGACATCGACGATTTTTCATGCGCGGAGGAACCTATGCGCCCGCCGGTTGCGCCCTATCTGACCGTTTCCCCCGCGATGGCGGCGGTCGCCTTCTACACCGCGGTTTTTGGAGCACGGCAAAAAGCGATCATGCCCGCGCTCGACGGCATGCGGATCATGCATTGCGAGCTCGCAATCAACGGCGGCTCGGTCATGCTCGCCGACGCCTTTCCCGAATTCGGCCACACCCGAATGCCGCTTCCGGGCGAGCTTGCGACCGCCTCGGTCAGCTTGGAATATGCCGAAGCCAAGACAGTCGACGAAATTTTCGCGAAGGCCACCGGTCTCGGCGCAAAAGCCGAGACGAGCCCGACCAATTCCTTTTGGGGAACCAGGGTCGCGACGTTTCGCGATCCCTTCGGCCATCGCTGGATCTTGAACGCGCCGCTGGCTTGAACCGGCGCAACGCGACTCTATCAGCAACGGCCGCTAACTGCACATTCAACCTCTCGGCTCGCCGTTCAAAAAACTGTCACGGGTTGTCCGCGACGACGAATTTTTGCATGAACGGGCCGATGTCCTTCCGCGGCGGCCGCGCCGCCCTGGCACAGTTCATTTCGATATGGGCAGGGGTGAACATCGAAGCGAGAACCACGCCTTGCGGATTGGCCGCGAAGGCATAATCCAAAATCATTTCACTCGCCATGAATGGAGGACCGTATCCGAGCTGGGAAGCGAGCGCCCCGAGACGGCCGCCGCCGCCAACCAGGAGGTGCGACAAGCGTTCGTGGGCGCCGAACACGCTGTAAGTGACGAAAAACAGCGCTGCGTCCCCGGCGAGCGCGCCTTCCACGCCTGCTACCGCCGGCACGAAAGGATCATCTGGAAGCTGAGCGATCTTATAGAGTTCCGAAGCGCGTGCTCCGGCGACGATCGCCTCCGGAGCTCCGGCGATCGCGACGCAGCGTACGTAGCCTTTCTCGATCATCCGCCGCAATTCGCGCAAAATGGCTTCGCTGGCGCAATCCCGTGGCCCCGGCTCGTGGAGCGCCAGCACGTCGATGTAATCGGTCCGCAGGCGCCGTAAGCTTTCAACGACCGAACTTTCGATCTGTTCCGCCCGCAACCGGTCACGGCTCCCGGCCGCCCGCGCCATCGCCAGGCCGCCACGCAACTGCGGAAACGCCCGCGCCATTGCCCGCGCCGCTGGCCTAATAAGGCGCATCGCCGACGATACGACCGGGCGGGGAATCCCGAATTTGGTACAGAGTGCCACGCGATCCCGGCGGCTGGTCAAGAATTTTCCCAATATTCCCTCCGCCTCTCCATCGCCGTAGGGAGGCGCGACGTCGTACCAGGTCACGCCTCGCTCGAACGCGAGTGCGAGCGCCCGCAACCCTTGCGCCTCGGAAACCCGCGATCCGAGCGAGGCACAACCAAAGCCCAAGGCCGAGACTTCGCGGCCAAGGCCAGGACAGACGACAGTTCTCATAGGGCCATCTCCCGCTGTTCCAGACGGCGGCCGCCAGCGCCGGCATTTCGAAGACTAACGCGCCAGCGAGAATCGGCAAGACGGCAAGCCAGGACCCGTGTCAAGAAACCGGATTTGCTTGAGCCTTCGAAGCAAGCACTCAGGCCAGCACAGTATAGTATTGCGCGCCGTCATATGCACCACAATTTGCTGGCGAGACGAGGCGGCCTAATAGCCGGTGACGATTGGCAGGCAGCTGCCTCCTAGGAGTCCCTCGAATGCCAGCTGTTGGCCCCGGACCCGTTCGATGAGGCTCAATTTCGAAGCGACGGCGTCGCGTATCTTGACCCAACGCTCGCGCTCCGGACCTGCCCCCGCGACCGCGAGGTCAAGCAACGCATAGGCGATGACGTAGTCCTGCGGAACGCCTTGGCCTTTGTCGTACATGAGCCCGAGCATGTACTGCGCCGCCGGAAATCCTTGCTGACTGGCGCAGCGGTACCATCCCGCCGCCACCATAAAATTTTGCGGCACGCCCACGCCGTGGGCGAACATGTAGCCGAGATAGGTTTGCGCCCGTGCGTCGCCGAGCGGGGCGAGATCTGTAAAGATGCGGGCCGCCGTTGCGTAATCGTGGGCCGCGAACGCCCGGATCCCGTCGCGCAACCGGTCCGCGGCGGCGGGGCTCGCGAAAATTGCCAGGCAAACGAGCACGCCGGCCCAAAAACGCCATCGGCGCGGCTTTCGCGCCTCCCGGCCGTGGACGGACCCGGCAAATTGAGCTTGGCCCTGCGCGATGGTAACGATCTTCATGGCCGTGCTCCCTTAGAATTCGAAAAATATCGCGTTGAGCAGCCAGCAAAACCAAATTGCCGGCGCGAAAAAAAGCCCGAAAGGCAATTTCGCGGCCGCGCCTAAAGGGCGACGCAGGACAAGCCGGCTCGCCACGTAAAAGATCAGCGCCGCGAGCGCCGCGACTTCAATCGCAACCGGAATGAGCGTCCAGTCGAGCCACGCGCCGGCGACCGCGGCGAGCTTGACGTCGCCAAGGCCAATTCCATGGCGACGGCGCAGCCGCAAGTAGATTTCCCGCAGGGCAAAAAATGCAACGGCCAGAACAAGTCCACGCAACGCGGCGACCGCGATGTTTTCCGGCATGCTTTCCAAACCCTCGTTCGCCGCATTCGTCAACGCAAGCAGGAAAGCGGCGATGGTCAGCTTGTCGGGGATAATGAACGCGCGGGCGTCAGCCACCGCTACCGCGAGCATCAAAAGCCCCAGGGCGCCGCCAAGGAGGCCAGATGCGCCAGGCGCGGCAACAAGGCTCGCGATCGCCACGGAGCAGCCGAGAACAGCGAATGCGCCGTACGTGATCAACCCTCGCCACGACGCCCTCCCGCGCCCCGACGAAGCCAAGTCAATCTCGCCTCCGGCCGGGCGCGTTCTCAGGCCGTCGCGGCAAAGCGGAGTCCCGCTCATTGCACCAGCCCAAGCGGGTACGGGGTCACGGCGCCGGGCGGGTGCTTCGTGCCAATTTTGTCGCCCCGGATCTTGGCGCGGAGCTCCTCGGCGACGACCGAGGCATCGACGCTGTCGCGAATGACCTGCGGCCTTATGAAGATGATGAGCTCGGTGCGGATGACCTCACTTAAGTTGTTGTTGGCGAAGGCTTCGCCGAGGAGGGGAATTTGATCGAGAACCGGGATTCCGCCGCGCGCCTTGTCATGCTCCTCCTGGATGAGGCCGGCGAGCAAGACGGTCTGGCCACTCGGCACTTGAATCGAGCTCTTGACGTGGCGGTCCGTGAACGACGGCGTGAGATTACCGCTGGCGTTGGTGTTGTTGCAATTCTTGCACGCGCTGATCTCCTGATCGATCTCGAGGGTAACATCGCCGTTGGAATGGATGTGTGGCCGAAAGCTCAAAACAATGCCCGTATTCTGGTAGGAGATGGAATTGAAGACGGTATTCGAGGCGGAAGTGGCCGCCGTCAATATATTCGCGCTGCCTGTCGTTACCGGCACCGTGTCGCCCACTTGAAGGGCCGCCACCTGATTGTCGAGCACCACGAGCGACGGATTTGCGAGGATCTTTGTAGTCGTGTATTGATTCAAGGCGTTGATGACGACATGCGGCGTCAGAGTACTGCCAATTATAGCATTGAAGCCTGGCAATGACGGGCTTAAAGGCAGCGAGCCTAACGCGGAGTTGAAGGCCCCGGTCGCGCCGGTAACAGACGAAGTAGTGGTAGAAGTCCCAGTACTACTGGAGCTGGAGCTAGTGCCTAACATTGTGTGTCCGATAAAGAACTGAACTCCATAATTAAGTGCGTTGTTGAGTGTCACTTCCGCGACTGTCACATCGATGGCGACCTGCAGCTGCGGCCGGTCGAGCTGATCGAGCGCCCTTTCGATGATCCGGTAGTTTTCCGCGTTGGCATAGACCACGACCGAATTATTCGCGACATCCGGCAGGATCCGGACCCCTGGCATAAGCGCGCGCCCTCCGCCTGGGCCGCCGCCGAATCCTCCCGCAAAGCCAGCCGTCTCGGCTTTGGCACGCGACTCGGGCGTCCCCGCGCCCCCGCCGGCGGATAAGGCTCCAAACGGCCCTTGCGATTGGGATTGACCGGCGCCCAGACCTCCGCCGCCGCCCAGACCTCCGCCGCCGCCCAGACC
>JBATYB010000363.1:0-8590 GCA_049673825.1 Methylocella sp.
ACATTGCCGCGCGGATCGAACGCGACGCCGAGATTTTCCAAAAGCCCCTCGTGCACCGGCGAAACGAAGCCCATTGCGAGCAGCACGAGATCGGCCCGAAGCTCGAAGGCGCTGTCCGGAATTTCCCTGAAATTCGCGTCGAGCCGGACGCAGACGAGTTTCTTGACGGCGCCATCCTCGCCGCGCAATTCCTTGGTCACAACCGAAAAATCCCTTTCCGCGCCTTCTTCCTGCGAGGACGACGTGCGCATCTTCATGGGCCAGTCCGGCCAGGTGAGTAGCTTGTTTTCCTTATCCGGAGGGCGCGGCAGGATTTCGAGCTGGGTCACGGACAGCGCGCCCTGACGGATCACGGTTCCGATGCAATCCGATCCGGTATCGCCGCCGCCGATCACGATGACGTGCAAGGCCGAGGCGAGGATCGGCGCGTTGCTGTGGATCGGCTCCTTGGCGATGCGGCGGTTTTGCTGCGGCAAAAATTCCATCGCGAAATGCACGCCGGAGAGATCGCGGCCGGGAACCGGGAGATCGCGCGGCATTTCGGCGCCGCCGGAGAGAACGATCGCGTCGAAGCGTTCGAGCAATTCCGCCGCGGCGAGCTCGATCCCCACATTCACGCCATTGTGGAAATGCACGCCTTCCGCCTGCATTTGGACGATCCGGCGGTCGATCAGATGCTTTTCCATCTTGAAGTCGGGAATGCCATAGCGCAGCAACCCGCCGGGCTTGGCGTTTTTCTCGTAGAGATGGACTTCGTGCCCGGCCCTAGCCAGCTGCTGCGCGCAGGCAAGCCCGGCCGGTCCCGAGCCGACCACGGCGACCTTCTTGCCGGTTTTCGCCTCAGCGGGTTCCGGTTTTATCCAGCCGTTTGTCCAGGCGCGGTCGGCGATCGCGCATTCGATGGTTTTGATGGTCACCGGATTATCGTCGATGTTCAGCGTGCAAGAGGCTTCGCAAGGCGCCGGACACAGACGGCCGGTGAATTCCGGAAAATTATTGGTCGAATGAAGATTGCGCGCCGCCTCCTCCCAATCGGCGCGGTAGACGAGATCGTTCCAATCGGGAATCTGATTGTGGACCGGGCAGCCGGTGTGGCAAAACGGAATGCCGCAATCCATGCAGCGCGCCGCCTGATCCCTGGTCGCTTCCTCGGAAAGCGGGATCATGAATTCCTTGTAATTGCGAATCCGGTCGGAAGCCGGCACGTAGCGCCGGTCGCGCCGGTCGATTTCAAGGAATCCCGTTACCTTGCCCATGCACCGTAAAATTCCCCAATGGTTCTTTAAGAACCCGTGTCAAAACCATGCCACCGCCAGCCCTCATCCTGAGGAGGCCTGAAAGGACGTCTCGAAGGACGAGGGCGAGTCTTTTGAAACAGGCTCTAAGCCTGCGAGAAGCTCTCTCCCGTGGAAGAAGGTGTTAAGCCCAGCATACATGTCCGCTACCGGACGCGCCACCCAATCCCATCGGGGGCCGGGGCCGCATGGACGGCAATCCGGTCATTCCGCCGCGGCGAGACTCGGCTGTGCCCCCTTGGCGATCAGTTCCTCGATCGCGCGGCGGTACTCGACCGGCATCACCTTGCGGAACTTGGGCTTGTACTCGTCCCACTGCTCGAGAATGTGGCGGGCCCGCGCCGACTTCGTATAAAGGGCATGGTTCGAGATGAGCTGATGCAGCCGTTCGGCGTCGAAACGGGTCATGTCGTCCATGACATCGACGCGGCCATGGAAATCGAGATCGCCACCGTGGTGATAGTTCTTCTGCATCAAGTCTTCTTCTTCGGCGACCGGCTCGAGTTCGACCATGGCCAGATTGCAGCGTTGCGCGAATTGGCCGTCCTCGTCGAGGACATAGGCGATGCCTCCTGACATGCCGGCCGCGAAATTACGCCCCGTCTCGCCGATGACGACGACGATGCCGCCGGTCATATATTCGCAGCCGTGATCGCCGGCGCCTTCGACGACCGCGACCGCGCCGGAGTTGCGGACCGCGAACCGTTCGCCGGCCACGCCGCGGAAATAGCATTCGCCGGCGATCGCGCCGTAGAGCGCGGTGTTGCCGATGATGATCGATTTCTCCGGGGTGATCCGCGCCTGAGCCGGGGGATAAACGACGATGCGTCCGCCCGAGAGCCCCTTGCCGACGTAATCGTTGGCCTGGCCCTCGAGTTCCAGGGTGACCCCGGCGGCAAGCCAGGCGCCGAAACTCTGTCCGGCGGTCCCCTTGGCTCTGATATGGATCGTGTCGCCCGGAAGCCCGGCATGGCCATAACGGCGCGCGATCAGCCCCGACAACATGGCGCCGGTGGCGCGGTCGGTGTTGTGGATCGCGGTCTCGACGGTTACCCTGGCGCCGGTTTCGATCGAGGCCTTGGCCGCCGCGATCAGCTTGCGATCCAGCACTTTTTCGAGCCCGTGATCTTGCTGGGTCGAATGAAAGATTGCTTGACCTTGCGCCGCCGGCTTGTGGAAAAGCCTCGAGAAATCAAGCCCGCGCGCCTTCCAATGGTCGATCGCCTGTTGCTCGTCGAGCATCTGCATTTGTCCGATCATCTCGTCGACGGTGCGATATCCCATCATCGCCATCAATCGGCGCACTTCCTCGGCGACAAAGAAAAAGAAATTGATCACATGCTCGGGCTGGCCGGTGAACCGCTTGCGCAGAACGGGGTCTTGCGTCGCGATGCCGACCGGACAGGTGTTTAAATGGCACTTGCGCATCATGATGCAGCCGGCGGCGATCAGGGGCGCCGTGGCGAAGCCGAATTCATCGGCGCCGAGCAACGCGCCGATCACGACATCGCGGCCGGTCCGCAGGCCGCCATCGATCTGCACCGCGATCCGCGAGCGCAGCCGGTTCAGGACCAAGGTTTGTTGCGTCTCGGCAAGGCCGATTTCCCAGGGAGTGCCGGCGTGTTTGATCGAGGTCAGCGGCGAGGCGCCCGTGCCGCCCTCGAAGCCGGAAATGGTGACATGGTCGGCGCGGCCCTTGGAGACGCCGGCGGCGACGGTTCCGACGCCGGCCTCGGAGACGAGCTTGACCGAGACACCGGCCTCGGGATTGACGTTCTTCAGATCGAAGACGAGCTGCGCCAGATCCTCGATCGAATAGATGTCGTGATGCGGCGGAGGCGAGATGAGGCCGACGCCTTGCGTCGAGTGACGCACCTTGGCGATGATCGCATCCACCTTGTGCCCCGGCAATTGGCCGCCTTCGCCCGGTTTTGCGCCCTGCGCCATCTTGATTTGCATCATGTCGGAATTGACGAGATATTCGGTCGTGGCGCCGAACCGCCCGGAGGCCACCTGCTTGATCGCCGAGCGCATCGAATCGCCATTGGGGAGCGGTTTGTAGCGGTCGGACTCCTCGCCGCCTTCTCCGGTATTCGATTTGCCGCCGATCCGGTTCATCGCGATCGCCAGCGTCGTGTGGGCCTCGCGCGAGATCGAGCCATAGGACATGGCCCCGGTCGAGAAGCGCCGCACGATCGATTGGGCGGATTCGACGTCCCCGACGGGCACCGGCAGGCGGCCGTCCTCCTGCGCCGTCTTGATGCGGAAGAGACTGCGTATGGCCAACGGCCGCGCGGTTTCCTCGTTCAAGAGGGCGGCATAGGCGCGATAGGCGGCTTCACTGTTGCCGCGCACGGCATGTTGCAAGAGGGACACCGATTGCGGCGACCAGGAATGCGCTTCGCCGCGTATGCGGAAGGCGTAATCGCCGCCAACGTCGAGCGCATGACGATAGAGCGGCGCATCGCCGAAAGCTTCCCCGTGGCGGCGGACGGTTTCCCGCGCGATTTCGGCGAGCCCGATGCCGCCGATCCGAGTCGCGGTTCCGCTGAAATAGCGATCGACGAAATCGTCCGCGAGACCGACCGCCTCGAAGATCTGCGCGCCGCAATAGGACTGGTAGGTCGAAATGCCCATTTTCGACATCACCTTCAAGAGGCCCTTGTCGATCGATTTGATGTAGCGCTTGCACGCCTCGTGGCCATCGATTTCATCGGGAAACGCGTTCGCCATGGCGGCGAGCGTCTCGAAGGCGAGGTAGGGGTTGATCGCTTCCGCTCCATAGCCCGCCAGCAGGGCGAAATGGTGGACCTCCCGCGCGTCGCCGGTTTCGACGACGAGGCCGACCGAGGTGCGCAACCCCTTGCGGATCAGGTGATGATGCACCGCCGCCGTCGCAAGAAGCGCCGGGATCGGAATGCGATCGGCGCCGGTCATCCGGTCGGACAAGATGATGATGTTGAAGCCGCTGTTGACCGCGTGCTCGGCCCGTTCGCAGAGCCGGCCAAGGGCATCCGGCATGCCTTCGGCGCCGCTTTCCGAAAGATAGGTCATATCGAGAGTCTTGGTGTCGAAAGCCTCCTCGAAATGCCCGATCGAACGGATTTTCTCGAGGTCGCCGTTGGTCAGAATGGGCTGCCGGACCTCAAGACGTTTCTTCCTCGCGTTGCCTTCAAGATCGAGGATGTTGGGGCGCGGCCCGATGAACGACACAAGGCTCATGACCAATTCCTCGCGGATCGGATCGATCGGCGGATTGGTCACCTGGGCGAAATCCTGCTTGAAATATGTGTAGAGGAGCTTCGACTGCGTCGACAATGCCGAAATCGGCGTGTCGGTGCCCATCGACCCGACCGCTTCCTGGCCGGTCACCGCCATCGGCGGCAGCAGAAGCAAAAGATCTTCCTGGGTGTAGCCGAACGCTTGCTGGCGATCCAACAGCGACACGTCCGTGCGCGGCGAACGCGGATGGACCGCGAGATCCATGTCCTCGAGCACGATCTGGGTGCGCTTCAGCCATTCGGCATAAGGATGCGAGGCGGCGAGCGTGCTTTTGATTTCGTCGTCCGACACGATGCGGCCCTGCTCCAAATCGACAAGCAGCATCTTGCCCGGCTGCAACCGCCATTTGGTAATGATCCGCTCTTCGGCGATCGGCAAGACGCCGGCTTCCGAGGCCAGCACGACGAGCCCGTCGCTGGAGACGATATAGCGCGCCGGACGCAGGCCATTGCGGTCAAGCATCGCGCCGATCTGGCGGCCATCGGTAAAGGCGACGGCGGCCGGCCCGTCCCAGGGCTCCATCATCGCGGCGTGATATTCGTAGAAGGCGCGGCGCGCCGGATCCATCAGCGGATTGCCGGCCCAGGCTTCCGGAATGAGCATCATCATCGCATGGCTAAGCGAATAGCCGCCCTGGATGAGGAATTCGAGCGCATTGTCGAAACAGGCCGTGTCCGATTGACCTTCGTAGGAAATCGGCCAGAGCTTGCTTATGTCATTGCCGAAAAGGCCGGAGGCGACCGAGGCTTGCCGCGCCGCCATCCAATTGAGGTTGCCGCGCAGGGTATTGATTTCGCCGTTATGCGCGACGAGACGATAGGGATGCGCCAGCGACCAGGTCGGAAACGTGTTGGTCGAAAAGCGCTGATGGACAAGCGAAAGCGCCGATTCGAACATGGGATCGGCGAGATCCTTAAAATATTTGCCGAGCTTCGTCGCGAGCAGGAGGCCTTTGTAGACGATGGTGCGCGACGAAAGCGACACGGGATAGAAGCCCGCGGCGCGGCGGTCGTTCAGATAGTAGACCGCGTTCGAAATCGTCTTGCGCAGGATAAACAGCCGCCGCTCGAACAAGGTCTGGTTCTCGACATGGGGGCCGCGCCGGATAAAAATCTGGCGGCTTACAGGTTCGGCCGCCCTGACGCTCGCGCCAAGACACGACGAATCGACCGGCGTGTCGCGCCAGCCGAGAGTGATCTGTCCTTCGGCGGCGACCATTTTTTCGACAATGTCCTCGACGATCCGGCGGCCGTCCATATCGCGCGGCAAGAACAGCGCGCCGATCGCATATTCGCCCGGCGCCGGCAGGACGAAACCGAGCTCGGTTGCCTTCTTGGCGAAAAAGCGATGCGGGATTTGGACCAGCATGCCGCAGCCATCGCCCGCCTCGGGATCGGCGCCGACCGCGCCGCGATGATCGAGATTGCGCAGAATCTCGAGGCCCATGGCGATCATTTCGTGCGACTTGCGATTGCGCATGTCCGCGACGAAACCGACCCCGCAGGCGTCATGCTCCTTGACGGGCGAATAAAGGCCTTGCGCCGCCGGCAGGCCTGGATCCGGCAAGATTGGGCCGGGGAAGATCGGATCCGTCATCTCTCGCCCTCCATTAAGAGAGAACCGGCAAAATGCTATCGCCGCACGAAAACCTTCGCGCTCCATCGAAGCGCGCTTGCCGAGCCTAGACCTTTTAGCAAGAACCGAGCCGAGCAAGAGCTGACCCAAGCAAGAACCGCGCCACGCCGGCTTCGAGGCGCTGGTTCAGCCCGGCGCCAGCGCCCTGCTTCAACCATGGATTGGCGTCACGTCGGGACGACGCGCATGCGCCGCCAGCGTTGTCCCAGCCCAAAGAGTCGGCAACGTTGTCTTAAGGATTTAAGATTGCAGATTTTTGCGGCTTTAACAAGCATTGAAAATTACCATTGCGAACCGGCGTGCGGCCGCGCCAAAGAGGCTGGCCGCGGCGGCCGTGCATTGCGTCGCCGCACCGGGCGCGCCGGACCTCGCCCAGGCTCCCTCTTGGGTTAAGATACAAGGGATTTCGCGAGCGGCAACACCGCCGGAGCAAGCCAAGTCACCTGAATTCCGGCGCGCAGCACAATGTCCGAGCGCTTTGAGCGGTTGCGACATCTCGTGGGATAGCTTCGACGGCGGGGTCGTCGCGGTCTCGGGCGGGGGCCGGATCGGTGGGAAGATGCCCACGCCATCGGCTGGCCGTTTGATTTCACCGTTGCGGCGCTCCAGGGAGTTGGGGGAGCGCCGCTTGGCGCGACGCGCGCCGGGGAACGACACGGAGGCCAAAGGGCGGACGCAAAGCCGCCGGGGCCGAAGCCTTTCCGGTGACGGCAGGCGCACCTATGACGGCGTAGGCGTGGTTTTCTCCGTCCCGGTGCCGATGGCAGGCAACACCCTTAACGTTTCGCGGCCTTACTATCAGCTCGCCGCGCATGTGGCGATCCGAATTCGGGCCGGATATCGCGGCGTGCCACACGCTTGGCTTTGGCCGGGCGTGGCCGTGCTCGAGGCGGGGCGGTTTCGCTCACCAGCTCGAAGCGGAGCGCGCCGGCGAGCGGCGCGGCTTCCACGAGCCTGACTGTTACAATATCGCCGAGCCGATGCATCTGGCCGGTGCGCGAGCCGATCAGGGCGTGGCGCGCCGGGTCATGCCGGAAATAATCGTCGCCGAGCAGGGCCGCCGGGATGAACCCGTCGGCGCCGGTCTCGTCGAGCTTGACGAACAGCCCGGCGCTGGTCGCGCCCGATATGCGGCCTCGGAACGCCGCCCCGATCTGGTCCGCGAGATAGGCCGCGATCAGGCGCTCGGATGTCTCGCGTTCGGCGGCCATGGCCCGGCGCTCGGCGGCAGAAATTTTGGCCGCGATTTCGGCCAGTTCCTCGTTCGCGAGCGAGGCCAAGCCATCGGACCCGAGATGCAGCGCGGAGATCAAGGCGCGATGGACAATGAGATCGGCGTAACGGCGGATCGGCGAGGTGAAATGCGCGTAGCGGCGCAGATTGAGGCCGAAATGACCATAATTCTCGATCGCATATTCGGCTTGCGCCTGGGTGCGCAGCACGAGTTCGTTGACGAGATGCTCGTTGTCCGTGCCATTTGCGCGGGCGAGAATGCCATTGAATTGCGCGGCGCGAAGAACTTGGCCCTTGCCCGGGTTAATCCCGATCGAAACCAGAAATTCGGCAAGATTGTTGAGCTTTTCGACCGATGGCTCGTCATGCACGCGGTAAATAAAAGCTTGGCGATTTGCCTCTAGCACTTCGGCGGCCGCCACATTGGCAAGGATCATGAATTCCTCGATGAGGCGATGCGAGTCGAGCCTTGGCGGGGTCGAGATGGATTTCACCGCGCCCTTTTCGTCGAGGATAATCTTGCGTTCGGGAAGGTCGAGATCGAGCGGTCCGCGCTTGTCGCGGGCGATTTTCAGCGCGGCGTAGGCTTCGTAAAGCGGCACGAGGACAGCGGCATGGAGCAGGCCCATGGCCTCGTCCGGTCCATGGTCGATCAAAGCCTGCGTCTGCGCATAGGCGAGTTTTGCCGCCGAGCGCATCATGACGCGATGGAAACTATGGCTTAACTTATGGCCATCGGCGGCGACGACGATGCTGGCGGCAAGCGCTGGGCGATCCTCGTTTGGGCGCAGCGAGCAGAGGTCGTTGGAAATCCGCTCCGGCAGCATTGGCACGACTCGGTCGGGAAAATAGACCGAATTGCCGCGATCCTGCGCCTCGCGATCGAGCGCTGCGCCGGGGCGCGCATAGGCGGCAACATCGGCGATGGCGACCTGCAAAATAAAGCCGCCGGGATTGGCCGGATCGGGGTCGCGCTCGGCGTGGACCGCGTCGTCGTGGTCCTTGGCATCCACCGGGTCGATGGTCACGAACGGGATCGCGCGCCAATCCTCGCGATGGGCGATGGTCGCGGGTCTCGCCCGCTCCGCCTCGGCAATGACCTCCGGGCCAAAGACGTGCGGGATCTGGTGCGCGTGGATGGCAAT
>JBATYB010000364.1:0-3012 GCA_049673825.1 Methylocella sp.
GTGAACGCGATCCTGCCCGGGCCGACGCTTTCTGAAGGCGTGCGAGAAATGCTGCGTCCGGAACAGGAGAAAACCGGCAAGCCAATCGAGGATGTTGCCGCTGAATTCGTGAAGCGCCAAAGACCGAGTTCGATCATTCAGCGTGCAGCGACGGTCGAGGAGGTGGCAAATCTCGTCGTTTATGTCGCCTCGCCCCTCTCCTCCGCAACCACCGGCACGGCGCTTAGGGTCGATGGCGGCGTAGTCGAGTCCATTGCCTGAACAAGCGGCGATCTAATCTGTGGAGGAGCGGATCCCGCTGTCCCTGTCGTAAATGAAATCTATGCCCATGTCGCGGTCGCCGAGCACGACAAGGTTCCAGATGCGAAGCTAGCCACCATCGCCGCGGGCCAGCGTCCGCCCGATCTCACCCACCGCGGGGTGATCAACACGAACGAGACCCCCTGGTGATCGAACAACTCGACCAGCTTGGCGAAATCGGCGAGCGAGCGGGCGAGGCGATCGACCTTGTAGACCACCACGGTGTCGATTTTGCCGGATTGCCGGTTCACGGCCGTCCACGTTCTGGAGCAGGCGAGCTGCATCTGATCGTCGATAGCACGGGATTGAAGCTTCCTGCCAAACGTCGCCGTATGTCGGATCTTGGCATAACGATCCGACGGATACGATTTTATGACATCATTCCGGCAGACGATCCTTATGTGACCTCCCGATCATTTCGAGGTCGTTTACGTGATCGATCCGTGGTTGGAAGGGCAGTTTGCAGATACCGACAACGCCTTGGCGCATCGGCAATGGAACGATTTGCAAAACGCGATAGAACAACATGCGAAACCGGTGTTAGAGCCGCCGCAACAAGATCTACCGGATATCGTTTTCACAGCGAATGCAGGCATCGTCTTGGGCAAAAAGGTCATCGTCAGCCGTTTCCGCAGCGTCGAAAGACAGGGTGAAGAGCCGCATCACCGCGCCTGGTTCGAGGAAAATGGATTTGAAATTCTGGACTGGCCGCAGGACGTTGCGTTTGAAGGAGCAGGCGATGCTTTGTTTGATCGCGGGCAGGAATTGCTCTGGGTCGGTCACGGCTTCCGGTCGGATGCCGCCATGCCCGCGCTTTTGGAAAAATTGCTGGGTCGCAAAACGGCGGCGTTGAACCTGATTGATCCGCGCTTTTATCATCTCGACACCTGCCTCTGCCCATTGGCAAGCGGGCATTTGTTGTATTTTCCGGCGGCTTTCGATGAAAAATCGCGCGCCTTAATTGAATTGCTGGTGCCGAAAGGTAAGCGCATCGCGGTTGAGGAAGCCGACGCCCTGGAATTCTGCTGCAACGCCGTCGATCTTGATGGCTACGTCTTTATGAATGACGCCTCGGAAAATTTGCAGAACCGTTTGCACAGTGCCGGTTTTACGCCGGTGATCACGCCTTTGTCGGAGCTCATGAAGGCTGGCGGCGCGGCCAAGTGCCTGACGCTTAAGCTGGTCGAGACCTAGAATGCCCCTAGTTTGCACGCTTTCGGCTCGTGCGCCCGGTTGATCGAGCATATTCCGTTGCACATTGTTCGAGCTCCCTGAAATCATGGCGCACCTGCTCGAGCGCAAAACCGAGAGCAAACAAGCGTTCCAACGCGTCAACAGGCAAAACGCGCGTAAGACCCTTGCGGCGAAGCGCCGTTATCCCGGCTGCGTAGCCGTCGAAGGCAGCATCGACGGCGGCAAGCGGTGGCGGGTTGCGCCGTGCGATGAGTGCCGCGCCGCTCCCGCGCAAATAATCCACCGCGGTCTCGGCCGCGCGGGCAAGCGGCGGTCCAAGGCGCGCCTGCAATGTCTCGGAAAGCGGCACGACGGCAGCCCGTCCGATCATGACAATGTCGTGGCGCAGCCTGAGCAGCGTGCGCAACATCGGTCCTGTGTCAGGCTCCGCGGCAAGATAGGCCATCCGCTCGCGCGTCGCCTCAGCCGCGATCGTGGCCAATCGCGTGAATGCTTGGCCGATGCGGTCCTGCCTTTGCAGGATCGCCGTTTCGTCCAGCGTTTGCGTGAATCCAATTAGCAGGTCGGGCAGTACCCCGGCCATGAGATCGAGCATTCCGGCGGCCGCTTCGATGGCGAGAATGTGAGCACGCGCCGGAAATACCAGCAACGAGACCGCGAGCCCGGTCACGCCGCCGATCGCGACCTCAAGCACGCGATAAAGAGCCGAATCGACCGGGCCGGCATGGGTGACCGACGAACCCACAACCACGATAACCGCGGTGAACGGCGCCACCCGGAAGCTCGCGTTTATCGCAGCGAGCAGGGCGAGCGGCGCGACGGCAATCGCGAGAGCAAGCAAAAGCGCAGATTCATTCGTAGGAGGAATAAGCACCGCGATTACACCGGCGTAAACGGCGCCACCGAGCGTGCCCGTGAAATATTCAATCGTCGCCTTCAAGGACCCGCCAACGCTCATCTGCGTCACGACAACCGCCGTCAACACCGCCCACAGGCCGCCGAAAGGAATGTTCAATGATTTTCCAAGAACAAAGCTTACCAAGGCGGCGGCCGTCACTCTCAGGCATAGCCGCAGCTGCGGCCTAAGGTCCCGGATTTGGATGCGGAGCCGGGTCCAAGCATTTGAGATACGAGTCATCCCGGCTTTCCCGGCGCAATAACAACGTCGCCCAACCCCTTTAGCAGTCCCGTTACGCCCGACGAACGGGAGTTGACGGATGTCCGGGCGATCAGTCAGTCCAGCATCGCTCACTCCTTGCTCTTATCTCCTGGCCTGCCGATGTTCACAGTGAGGATGAGCGGGTCGAACGCCTCTTGAGGCTTGAGGAAATCCCCGACGCAGATTGGATGCGACTTTTCGAGGTGAACGTGCTAAGTGGTGTCCGTCTCGCACGAAAGTATTTGCTGGGAATGCTGAAGAAAAACTGGGGTCGCGTCATTTTCATTTCCAGCGAATCCGGCCAGCACATTCCAGCGGAGACGATTCCTTACGGCATGACCAAGGCTGCCCAGGTGGCC
>JBATYB010000365.1:0-2421 GCA_049673825.1 Methylocella sp.
CATTTATTCTGTCCTCAGCCCGTCGCCGGATTAGGCACGGGCCCGCTCGGCCCAGGGGAGCGCGGTCAGGGGCGCGATCGCCGCTGCGATGGCCCGCGCGGCGGCCATATGGGCAGGGTTCTCGACATCAAAAGTCTCCGTCGTCGCCGACATCAAGAGGCCGCCGTTGGGCAGATGCTCGACTATCACCGGCGCAGGCGGCGGCGTGACGAGCGCAGCAAGCCAAGGGCAGAGATATTGGATCCAAGCTTCATGGAAATAAGTGTTACCGGGAACCAAGCCAAAGAGGGTGTCCGGGTAAGACGTGGCGCAGACCGGATCCCAAGCCTCGACCATGGCGAGAAGGGAAGGTTTGAAAATCTCATAAGTCACGTCCGCAGGGTCGGGAATAAAGCCATGACTTGTCATGAACAGGATATCATTCCGAAAAGGCGCCGGAACCGTCGAGCCAGCGTGGACCCATAGGGAGAATAAGCGATTGCGCGGCTGTCCCCTCGTCAGGGTGCTGAACGAATAACCGCAGATGGGCAGCGGCTCTCCCCAATCGCTCTTGCGGAGACCCTCGGCCACTACTTCCGCGAAACGGTCGCGCATGGTCTCGAACCTCCTGGGCCTTGTCGCGACGCAGGTCCACAGCGCGAAGACGGGGTCGATCTCCCGCAGCCGGTCGATCAGGCGCACGAAGCGCGCGGCGATCGCGTCGGGCGTTTCCGCCCGGCTCTCCCAATAAGCGTGAATGTTGTGGCCCTGTCCGTACACAAGTTTCATCACGGCTACTCCGCTGGCACGGCGAACACCCTGATTCTTCCCGCGAGGCGGTCGTTACGATCGAAAACTTTACGCGCCGTATCCGCCGCTTTTTCCTCCGCGAAGTACCATTCTAGACCCCTCCCGCCGCTCGCGGCCAGCTGGCGCTGCGCCTGATCGGTCCACTCCTTGGCGAGGCTTTTCGCTATAAACGCGTTCGCCAGTCTCTCCGCGTAGCCCGGCCCCTTGGCCTCGATCATCGTCCCGTCGCTTTCGCGGCAATCGTCGAAGACCACGGGCTTTCCCGTCACCGGATTAATCAGGCTGACCGCGAGCCCCGCCGGCAACGGCCGCTGCGGATTGTTCAAGGCGCTGATCAGCTCCTGGTATTCTTGCGCCCGCTCCGAGGCGCCATGGGGCACATCCGGCCCAGGATCCGGACAAACGTTCGGATCTTGCTTGGCCTCGACCTGCGCCGCGCTCACGGCGGTGTCCGAGGTCCGCGAGGACTCCTCGCGCGCCGTCACGCTGGCGAGCGTCGCGGCGTCTCTTCTTGGCGGACAAGCTCATCGAAGTTGGCGTTAAACGCCTGCTCTTCGTCGCAAGGCGGCAAGCTCGCGTAGGCGAGATGAATATGCGCAAGCGCCTTCTCCGCGCCGGTACTCAAGCACCAAGTTGTACAGAGTCTAGAATTCTCCTTGCAACGAACGATGTCTGCTTTACTGAGGTAGACTTCCAACGTTCTTCGATGTCTTTGAGATAACGTTCCAATTGTTCCAACGTGCAATGGTTTTCTACAAGACCGACAATACTAGGGATGAGGTCATCATATTCATCGGAGAGATGCGGATTGTCCCCGACGATAAGGGGGTCCCATTCTTTCAACAATATGGTACGGATGCTTTGGGTGCGCTTGTCATCGTTCATCTTCGGCTTCCCTGATGGACATATTCGAGAATTTCCCTGATCTTTGCATCAAAATTCGCCGCCGGGTAAGTAGTGATCACCGTGCCATCTCGAGTCAAGACAACACCAGCGGTATCCGAAAGGAAAAGAAATTTGTCTTCGGTTTGTTGTAATACAATTAATGGCTCAGCAACAGTGCTTTCTAAGTCGCCGAAAGACACCCCGCGTTCGGCCATCCTTTCGATAGCGTGAGGATCAAGTTCGCGAATTTCGAGTTCGGGGTTGTCCACTCCCACGCCCAGTTTGCCGAAATCCTGACCAACGAAATCGGATGGTTTTGGGCTTGAGATTGGCTGCTCCGCCGCTGGCGGCTCCGACGGCTTGCTTTCGGGCTTCATTACCTCTGGATTGGCCGGTTTGGGTTCAGATGGACGCAACAAGCGGTGGGCGGCCCGGAGCGCAAATTCAAGCACCTGGCGGGCGACCCACTCCTTTATCCCTGCGGTATCAATGTTCGCGCCGCCCGACCACCGGCCGCTGTCGCGCCCACTGCCCGCAGCCCAGCGCGGCTGCGCCTGATTGAAATTGGCTTTCAGCAAATCGAGCGGCGCTGGTTCAAAATCTTGCGCCTTCATCAGCGTCTCCGGCGTGACCCCGGCTTCGATGAGTTCGTCCGCAATGAAGAGACGCAAGGCCTGCTCTTCCTCGCAAGCCGGCAGGCAGGCATATGCCAAATGAATATGGGCGAGCGCTTTCTCACCCTCGTTC
>JBATYB010000366.1:0-1824 GCA_049673825.1 Methylocella sp.
GTCATTGTCTTCCGGCGTGACATTTAGTTTCTTCACGAGGGCGAGCGCCTTTTCGTTCACCGCGGTATGGTCGCGCACCATGTCCTCGGCGAAAGCACGCACGTCCTTGTTCGTCGATTTCGATAGGGCCTGCTTGGCGGCCTCTATATCGAGTTGCCCCGCCGTGTAGGCGATGTGAGCGATCTGCGGATCGGTGAGCTTGGCCGCGGCTTGCGCGACGCCCGCGCCGCTTAGGATGTACAATGCGGCAATCGCCGCGCTCAATCGGACTAGCATGAGACACTCCTGACTTTTGCCGCCGGACGCTCGAACGGCGCCCGCGCGTTTGTGTTGACGCCGGTTAGATGATCGGAGAGCGGAAATGTTCCCGGAAATTATTCGGGAATGCCGAGCCGTTGCAGCACGGCGTTGGTCATGCGCTCGCAACGCCTGCCGGCGAACGGAAACGCGTCCATGAGCACGGGGCCGATTTGCTTGTCCAGCTCATCGCGCACGAGCCGCCGCGCGCGATGCAGCCGTGTCTTCACCGTATCCGGCTGAAGACCGAGGAGGCTCGCGGTTTCCTCGGTGCTCATGCCCTCGATCACCCGCGTCATGAATACAATCCGAAAGATCTCGGGGAGATTGTCGGTCGCTCTCTCGACAAGCCGCAGAATTTCCCGTTGCGCCATTGTTCGTTCCGGATCGTCGGATGTCGCCGTTTGAGGGAATTTGATGATCTGAGCCTCGGTTCGTTGGGCTTCGAAAGCTTGCAGGTCCACGCTCGGGCGTTCGCGCCGCAACCGCCCCAAGGCTTCGTTCAGGGTGATGCGGGAAAGCCATGTCGCAAGACTGGAATCGCCGCGAAAGCCGCCGAGATGGGTAAAGGCTTTGACATACGCTTCCTGGACCACATCTTCGGCTTCGCTGTCATTCCGCAGAATGCCGCGGGCGATCCGGTACAGCCGGCGATTGTGCCGCTCCATGATGGTGCGAAATGCCGTGTCGTCACGGGTGAGCGCACGCCGGACGAGCTCGGCATCGCCGAAAGGGCCGGCAACATGCGGCGTAGGCGCTGATCTCATGCGTCATCCCGTTGCTGCCGAATTTGATGCTTTTCAAGGGAAAAGGTTCCCGGCAGCCGGCGTTGCGGTTCCGGGCCGGGCCGGCGAGCGCCAAATTGTCAGCGAGTTCGGCCATCTCCCGAAGGGCTGAGGCGGCGGGGGGTCTGGGTCGCCGCCCTGAACCACTCGCCTTGCACGGCGCGGCGGAACTGAGAACGGCACCCCCCAATCAGGGGGTGCGGCCGCCACTTGTTGCAGCTTATACTGCCTAGAGTGGCCGAAACGAAGTAGAATGGATGTTATTCAGCATTCGATATTCTTAATCCGGCGCCTAGGACGTTCGTCGGATGCGGCCGGATGGGTAGTGTGGTCACTTAACCAGGACAAGACCAACCATATCGCCTCCAAATTTATGGGAGAGGAAAATGGTGGAATCTAAAAAGTCCGGACGCCCTTCGCCATTCATTTTCATGGTGGCGTTGGGCCTGGCGGCGGTCGCGATGCCGTCATTAACCAGGGCGCAGGCACAAAAGATTTCGGCGTCCTTGAACGAGACCAAGCCCGCCGAAGTCAGGATCGTTTCCACGGAATTCAGATTTTCTCCGGCGACGGTTCGGGTCGCCGCCGGGCGGACAGTCACTCTGGTTCTCGACAACCGCGGGGCTGAAACGGAGCACGGTCTTTTCGTGCCGGCCCTGGGTTTTCGCTTGCAAGCAAAGGCCGGCGAGATCGCCCGCAAGAATACCGTGTTCGAGAAGCCCGGAAATTACGACTACTGTTG
>JBATYB010000367.1:0-2601 GCA_049673825.1 Methylocella sp.
GTTCACGCCAGGCGGCGAAATGGGCGACCCTCTGTGCCGAGATTTGTGACGCCTGCGCTGCCGAATGCAGCAAGCATAGTCACGAGGAGTGCCGCAAGTGCGCCGATGCTTGCCGACGGTGTGCCCAACAGTGCCGTAGTGTCGCGACGGGCTCCTAAACGGACCGCCAAAGGAGGGTTTTCCTCCGGGAAAGCCCTCCCCAATTCGGTCGCACTAACCAGTGTCCGCGAGATCACGCGTATTTGCGCTTGGACCTGAGCCCAACATGACCGCGTGCCTCGACATGGCGCCGTAGGCAGCGAAACATCGTGCGCGACGTGCTCTTAAAGATAGGCTTCGAGTTCGCGCGCGGCCTGTTGCGGCGGCCTTTGCAGATTGAACGCGCTCACGAATTTGCCGCGCCTATCCATGAGATAAACGACCCCGGTGTGGTCCACCGTATAGTCGCCGGAGTTTTCGCCAGGCACGTTTTTTGCGTAGACGCGAAAGGCCTTGGCGATGGCCTCGGTTTTCGAGGGGTCGCCGGTTAGCCCGATGATGCGGGAATCGAAGTTTTCAAGGTAGGTCTTCAAAATATCCGGGGTGTCGCGCTCCGGATCGACGGTGACGAACAGCGCGGCGACCTTTTTGTCCGGCCCCAGGTCCTTGAAAACCGCCGAAATATCGAACAGCGCCGTCGGGCAAACATCCGGACAATGCGTATAGCCGAAAAACACCAGATACGGGCGTCCGGCAAGATCGGCATTCGTGACCACGCGGCCATCCTGCGCGATCATCGTAAATGAACCACCGATCGCGGGCGAACCGAGATCGGCGCGGCCTGGCATGACGGCATAAACCAGGCTGGTGAGGCCGGCGAGGCCAACCGCGAAGCCCAGGACAATGTAAAGAAGCTGGCGGGAAGCCTGCTTCCGGGGAGCTTTCTTCGACCCATGCTTCATGCCTGGAAATTAATCCAAATGCGCGGCCAGCGCCAGTGCCGGAACATGAAAAATAATCGCGCCCCGCGCTGATTTCCTAGGGTTAAGCTCGATGCCATGCGGCCTTGCCAGCCGTTGACGCTAACGTTATAACCTTCATCACGAATCGGCGGCATAAGGAACTGCCATGAGCGTTGCCGGCGAGCATCCGGTGAGGATTGCCACCGCGCCGGCGTTTTCGTTGCTGCGTCTCTCCGCGCTCGCGCGATGCGGCGGCGCCATGCTTGTGATCGCGGGTTTATGGGCAATGGTGTTTTGGGCGCTGGCTTGACCGGTCTTTGCCCGGAGTTTTGGACAGTTCCTTGATGGACATTGCGATCCGTTTCCGTGATCTCACGCTTGGCTACGACCGCCATCCCGCGGTGCATCACCTCGATGGCGAGGTCGAGAGCGGCGCGCTGCTTGCGGTTTGCGGCCCGAATGGCGCCGGCAAATCGACTTTGCTCAAGGGCATCGCGGGAACGCTTGCGCCGCTTGCGGGCTCGATCGCCTTGCCCCGCATGAAATCCCGCGACATTGCCTATCTGCCGCAGGCGGCCGACATCGACAAGAGCTTTCCGATCGATGTGTTCGACGTCGTCGCCATGGGGCTGTGGAAGCGTTGCGGTCTGTTCGGCGGGATTTCCCGGAGCGAAACCGCGAAAATCCGTGCCGCGATCACGGCGGTGGGGCTCGATGGTTTCGAGGCACGCGCGATCGCCACGCTCTCCGGCGGTCAATTGCAGCGGATGCTGTTTGCGCGGCTGCTCGTTCAGGATGCCGCCGTTATCCTGCTTGACGAGCCGTTTACCGCGATCGACTCCAAGACCGTCGCCGATCTTATTTCCGTCGTGTCGGCGTGGCACGAGGACCATCGCACCGTGCTCGCCGTCTTGCACGATCTCGATCTCGTGCGGGAGCATTTCCCGCAAACCCTCTTGCTCGCGCGGGAAGAAATCGCCAAGGGAAAAACCGCTGCCGTCCTTACCCCGGAAAATTTGCTTAAGGCGCGGTCCATGATCGAGGCCTTCGACCGGCAGGCGCAGGCCTGCGCGCGGGCAGCATGAACGGTTTCCTGCGATTGATTTTTCTTAACCTCGGAGCGCGTTCATGCAGGTGCATGATCTCTTAATCGCGCCTTTCGCCGAATTCGCGTTCATGCGCCGCGCGCTTGCCGGTTCCATCGCGCTCGCCATAGCTGGCCCCCCGCTCGGCGTGTTTTTGATTTTGCGCCGCTTGGCGCTGACCGGCGACGCGGTCGGCCATGCCATTTTGCCGGGCGCCGCGCTCGGCTATCTCGCCGCGGGCCTGTCGCTTGGGCCGATGACCATCGGCGGCTTGGCGGCGGGGCTTATCATCGCGGTCGGCTCGGGCGTCGTTGCCCGCACGACGATTCTGCGCGAGGATGCTTCGCTCGCGGCATTCTATCTGATCTCGCTCGCGCTCGGCGTCACCATTGTCTCTTTGCGCGGCTCGAATATCGACCTGATGCATGTGCTCTTCGGCAGCGTGCTGGCGCTTGACGACGCGACTTTGATCCTGCTCGCCGCGATCGCGAGCGTGACGCTCGCCGCGCTCGCCGCTCTCTACCGGCCCCTCGTGCTGGAGACGGTCGATGCCGGGTTTCTCGGCTCGGTCAGCC
>JBATYB010000368.1:0-10985 GCA_049673825.1 Methylocella sp.
AGGCAAGGACGGCAAGCGCCGCTTCGTCGCCGGCGCGTTGGGGCCGACCAATCGCACCGCCTCGATTTCCCCCGAAGTCAATAATCCGGGCTTTCGCGCGGTGAGCTTCGACGATTTGCGCGAGGCCTATGCCGAGGCGGCAATCGCGCTGATCGAGGGCGGCGCGGATATTTTGATCGTCGAGACGATCTTCGACACCTTGAACGCCAAGGCGGCGCTTTCCGCCATCGATGGCGTTTTCGAGGCGAGGGGAGAGAGACTGCCGGTCATGATTTCCGGCACGATCACCGATTTGTCCGGCCGCACGCTGTCCGGCCAGACGCCGGCCGCGTTCTGGTACTCGTTGCGTCATGCAAAACCCTTGACGATCGGCCTCAATTGCGCGCTTGGCGCCCGCGAGATGCGCGCTCATCTCGCCGAGCTTTCCCGGATAGCGGATATCCTCATCTGCGCCTATCCAAACGCTGGTCTGCCAAATGAGTTCGGTCTTTACGACGAAAGCCCCGAATATATGGCCTCGCTCATTGGGGAATTCGCGGAAGCCGGCCTCGTCAATGTCGTCGGCGGCTGCTGCGGCACGACGCCCGCGCATATTTGTGCGATCGCCGCGCGCGTCAAAGGCGTGGCCCCCCGGAAGGTGCCGAAAATCGAGCCGTTGCTACGATTGTCCGGGTTGGAGCCGTTTGTGCTCACGCCGGACATTCCCTTTGTGAATATCGGCGAGCGCACCAATGTCACCGGTTCCGCCAAATTCCGCAAATTGATCAAGGAAGGCGATTTCGCCGCCGCGCTCGATGTCGCGCGCGATCAAGTCGCGATGGGCGCGCAGATCATCGACGTCAACATGGACGAGGGCCTGCTCGATTCCGAGAAGGCCATGGCCGAGTTTTTGAACCTCATCGCCGCCGAGCCCGACATTTCGCGCGTGCCGGTAATGATCGATTCCTCGAAATTCGCGGTGCTCGAAGCTGGGCTTAAATGCGTGCAAGGCAAGGGGATCGTCAATTCCATATCGATGAAGGGAGGCGTCGATAAATTCGTCGCGGAGGCGAAAGTTGTGCGCGCCCATGGCGCCGCCGTCGTCGTGATGGCCTTCGACGAGAAGGGCCAGGCCGATACGCGCGAGCGCAAGGTCGAGATTTGCTCGCGCGCCTATGACATCTTGACCAAGGAAGCCGGGTTTCCGCCCGAGGACATCATCTTCGATCCGAATATTTTCCCGGTCGCGACCGGCATCGAGGAACATGATAATTACGGCGTCGATTTCATGGATGCCGCGCGGGAAATCCGCAAGAGGTTCCCGCGCGTCGATATTTCCGGCGGCGTTTCCAATCTTTCTTTCTCCTTTCGCGGCAACGAGCCGGTGCGCCAGGCCATGCATTCGGTGTTTCTCTATCACGCGATTGCCGCCGGCATGGACATGGGCATCGTCAACGCGGGCCAGCTCGCGGTCTATGCCGAAATCGAACCGGACCTCCGCGAGACCTGCGAGGATGTTGTCCTCAACCGGCGGCCGGACGCCACCGAACGATTGCTCGCGCTCGCGGAAAGCTACAAGGGGCAAGGGACGCAGTCCGCCGAAAAGAATCTTGTCTGGCGCGGCGAGCCGGTCGAGAAGCGGCTCGAACACGCACTCGTCAACGGCATCACCGAATTCGTCGACCGAGATGTCGAGGAAGCACGTGCTAGCGCGAAAAAGCCGCTCGATGTCATCGAGGGGCCGCTGAGGGCGGGCATGAATGTCGTCGGCGATCTTTTCGGCTCGGGAAAGATGTTTTTGCCCCAGGTCGTCAAGTCCGCGCGGGTGATGAAACAGGCGGTCGCTTATCTTTTGCCTTTCATGGACGAGGAGAAGCGCAGAACCGGGGCCGGCGAGCGGTCGAGCGCCGGCAAAATCCTGATGGCGACGGTCAAGGGCGACGTGCACGACATTGGCAAGAACATCGTCGGCGTGGTCCTGGCCTGCAACAATTACGAGATCATCGATCTCGGCGTAATGGTTCCGGCGGCGAAAATTCTCGCCACCGCGCGGGCAGAAAAGGTGGACGCGATCGGCCTTTCGGGGCTCATCACGCCCTCGCTCGACGAGATGTGCTTTGTCGCCGCCGAGATGGAACGCGAAGGTTTCGATCTGCCGCTCCTGATTGGCGGTGCGACGACGAGCCGGGTTCATACCGCGGTCAAGATTCATCCAAATTATGCCAAGGGCCAGACGGTCTATGTCATCGACGCGAGCCGCGCGGTCGGAGTCGTGCAATCGCTTTTTTCGGCGCAGTCCCGCGCCCTCACCATCGCGACGGTCCGGGCCGAATACGCCAAGGTCGCGGAGGCGCATCGCCGGGGCGAGGCCGATAAGCGACGGCTGCCGCTAGCAAAAGCGCGCGCGAACGCCTTCAAGCCCGGCTGGGCGAGCTACAAGCCGCCGCGCCCGGTATTTTGCGGCACAAGGGTGTTTCGCGCGTACGCGGTCGCCGAGCTTATCCCCTATATCGATTGGACGCCGTTTTTCCAGACCTGGGAAATGCGCGGCCGCTATCCCGCGATATTGGATGATCCGAAGCAGGGTGAAGCGGCGCGCCAATTGTTCGACGACGCGCGGCAAATGCTCAACCGCGTGGTCGAGGAACATTGGTTCGATCCCAAGGCCGTCATCGGCTTCTGGCCGGCCAACAGCGTTGGCGATGACATCAAGCTCTACACGGGCGAATCGCGAGCAAGCGAGCTTGCGACGTTGTTCACCTTGCGCCAGCAATTGGTGCGCCGCGACGGACGTCCCAATCTCGCGCTGGCCGATTTCATTGCCCCGGCCGGGAGCGGCAAGGCGGATTATATCGGCGCTTTCGTGGTCACCTCGGGCGCGCGAGAAGGCAAGATCGCCGACCGTTTCGCCAAGGCGAACGACGATTATGGGTCGATCATGGTGAAGGCGCTCGCCGACCGCCTTGCCGAGGCGCTTGCCGAGCGCATGCACGAACGCGTGCGCCGCGAGTTCTGGGCCTATGCGCCAGAGGAAGCCTTGACCAGCGAGGAAACGCTAGCCGAGACGTACCGCGGCATTCGCCCGGCGCCAGGCTATCCGGCCCAGCCCGATCACACCGAGAAGGCGACGTTATTCCGCCTGCTCGAAGCAGAGCGCAGGATTGGCGTGACGCTCACCGAGAGTTTCGCGATGTGGCCCGGCGCCTCGGTGTCCGGTCTCTATCTTGCGCATCCGGACGCGCATTATTTTGGGGTCGCGAAAATCGAGCGCGATCAGGTCGAGGATTATGCGCGGCGCAAGGCGATGAGCGTGGCGGAAGCCGAGCGCTGGCTCGCGCCGGTGCTGAACTACGTTCCGGCGAGCGTCGCCGAGGCCACGGCGGCGGAGTGAGCGGGCGGGGAGGCTATTCGTTCGATTTGTTTAAAGTCATCTCACGGAAACTGTGCTTCAGTTAAACTTGCAAGGCGCTGCTCGATAGCTTTCTCCAAATTTGTCGTGATCGTCTCTTCCTCTTCCATAAATTTATCCCGTACTTCAAAAATTTGTGGCAATACATCATACTGATGATTATGTTCCTGGCCGATGCGGGGGCACATCAAACCGGCCGCGCGAGACGGCGCACGGTGATCTTCTGTTGGCTCTGGCGCACTTTCGCGAGGTCGTCGGCGGCTTGCATCTCAAGCCACATGCCGGTGCCGCCGCCAAACGCCTCCTCGAAGCGCACGGCCATTTCCGGCGTCACCGCGCATCTGCCGTTGACGACTTTATAAAGCTGCTGGCGCGTCACCCCGATCGCTTTCGCCGCTTCAGTGACGCTCAGCCCAAGCTCGTCCAGATTTGCCGCGACCAATTCCCCTGGATGCGCAGGATTTTTCATTCGCGTGCCGGCCTCCTTCGATGAGAGGCCGCCCTTCACCGCGTGCAGGTGAAACGTTGGCTGATCCATTTCCTCGACGTTTTCAACTGCGTCGAGGACGGATAGAACCAAACGGAGACGCGCGGCTGTTCATCGATAGCGCTCCAGAGGGTCCGCGCCAGCGGCAAACCCGGCGGCACCGTACAAATTAATGAGATTGCGGCGCAAGGTTGCCGAATTGCCTTCGCATGGGTTCATGCGATAATACCATCGCGTTAAACCTCGGACCGCCGAGACGGCGCAGCGGGAAATCGCCAATGAATTTCCGGCAACGGCGAACCGCGTGGCGCGCCGCCAATGCCACCCGATGATGGACGCATGCCGGGGTGCACCCCGGCGGGCGAACATCAATTTGGCCGCTCACGGCAATCCCCGGCGTGGCTAAGACGGCTCGCCATCCGGAAGCCGCGAAGAAGGAGCCCGAAACCATTGGTACTCGAAGGCGTAAAGCTATTTCGACCGAAGAAATTCGCCGACGCGCGCGGATTTTTTTTCGAAACCTTCAACGCGCGGACTTACGCGGAGGCCGGCGTCGCTTGTGCTTTCGTCCAGGACAACCAGTCCTTGTCGCGAAAAGCCGGAACGATCAGGGGCCTGCATTTCCAGCGCCCTCCGGCGGCCCAGGCCAAATTGGTCCGGGTCGTGCGCGGCGCGATCTTCGATGTGGCGGTCGATCTGCGCCGCGGCAGTCCCAGTTACGGCCGCTGGTGTTCCGCGACGTTGACGGGAGATGGCGGCGAACAGATTTTCGTGCCGCCCGGCTTCGCGCATGGCTTTTGCACGCTTGAACAAGATACCGAGGTCGCCTACAAAGTCGATAGCTTCTACGCGCCGTCCTGCGACGCCGGCTTGCGTTGGGACGATCCCGACCTGGCGATCGCGTGGCCGGTCCGTCCCGTTGACGCGGCGATCTCCGAAAAGGACTCGGTTCTTCCTTTTTTTAAGAATTTTGATTCGCCCTTCGGCACGTGAGACCTTTATGAACAGACGATTCATGGTCACCGGAGGCGCGGGCTTCATCGGATCGGCGGTGGTGCGCCACCTGATCGAGACGAGCGCGCACGAAGTCTGCGTCGTCGACAAACTGACCTACGCCGGCAATCTCGATAATCTCGCCCGCGTTGCCGGCGATCCGCGCTATCAATTCAAGCAGGCGGACATTTGCGATGCGCGCGCGATGCGGCAAATCTGCGAGAGTTTTCGCCCTGATATCATCATGCATCTTGCCGCGGAAAGCCATGTCGACCGGTCGATCGACGGGCCCGGCGCCTTCATCGAAACCAATGTCATGGGCACTTACGTGCTGCTCCAAAGCGCACGCGACCATTGGCAAAAGCTTAGCGTGACGGAACAGGCGCGGTTTCGCTTCCACCATGTCTCGACCGACGAAGTTTTCGGGTCGCTCGGCCCGGATGGGTTGTTTCAGGAAACGAGTCCCTACCAGCCGAATTCGCCCTATTCCGCTTCAAAGGCTGCCTCCGACCATTTGGCGCGGGCGTGGCATCATACCTATGACATGCCGGCGGTCGTCTCGAATTGTTCCAACAATTATGGGCCCTATCATTTTCCCGAAAAGCTCATCCCGCTGACCATTCTTAACGCGCTCGAAGGCAAGCCCATCCCCATTTACGGCGACGGCGGCAATGTTCGCGATTGGCTCTATGTCGAGGATCATGCCAGGGCGCTGGTCCAAATCGCTCTCCGCGGGAAGCCGGGCGAAAGCTATAATGTCGGCGGCGCGAGCGAAACAACCAATCTCGAAGTCGTGCGCCGCATCTGCCGGCTGATGGATGAAATGGCGCCGGACGAGGCGCGTGGATCGCACGAGCGCTTGATCGTCTATGTGACCGACCGGCCGGGGCACGACCGGCGCTATGCCATCGATGCGGGTAAGATTAAGCGCGAGCTCGGGTGGGAGCCGCGCGAAACCTTCGCCACCGGCTTACGCAAAACGGTTCGGTGGTATCTCGACAATCCACATTGGTGGCAACGGATCCGTTCCGGCGTCTATCGGGGCGAACGGCTTGGAACCGTGGCATGAACGGGCCGATTCTCGTATTCGGCGCCGCGGGTCAGCTTGGGCACGAAGTGATGGCGCTCGCCGGAGCCCGCGATATCGAGGCGGCCGGTTGTCATCGCGCGAGAGCCGACATCACCGACTTCGCCTCCGTCAAGGCCGCGATGCTCGCGGTTAAACCGCGCCTCGTTCTCAATGCCGCCGCCTACACCGCCGTGGACAGAGCGGAAAACGAGCCGGAGACGGCCTATGCCGCCAATGCCGTGGGAGCGGAAACCGTCGCGCGGGCCGCGGCGCTGCAGCAGGTGCCGGTCATCCAAATATCGACGGATTATGTTTTCGACGGCACGAAGAGGGGCGCCTACGTGGAGACCGATCCGATCGCGCCGCTTGGCGTTTACGGCCGGACGAAGGCCGCGGGCGAAGCCATGGTGCGGCACGCAAACCCGCGTCATTTCATCCTGCGCACCGCCTGGGTCTATGGCCGGTACGGCGCGAATTTTCTCAAAACGATCCTGCGTCTTTCGCGCGAACGCGCGGAACTGCGGATCGTCGCCGATCAGCGCGGTTGCCCGACCGCGACTCAAGACCTCGCGGAAGCCGTCTTCGCCATCGATCGCGCCTTGGCCCGCGGCATTGGGGCCACCGGAACCTATCATTTCGCGGGCGATGGCGCCACGACCTGGCACGGGTTCGCCAGCGCCATCGTCGAAGCCCAGGCGCAAGCGACCGGACGGCGGCCGAAGGTTTCGGCGATCGCGACCGCGGACTATCCAACTCCCGCCCGGCGGCCCGCCAATTCCGAGCTCGACAGCAGCCTGTTTGCGTCCGTGTTCGGCTATCGCGCGCGCGATTGGCAAACACGGGCGCGGGAGACGGTCGAAATGCTTCTCGAGGAAACACGAGCCGAAACATGAAGGGCATCATTCTCGCCGGCGGTTCGGGCACCAGGCTCTATCCCCTTACATTGGTGATTTCCAAGCAATTGTTGCCGGTCTACGACAAGCCGATGATCTATTATCCGCTGTCCACCCTCATGATGGCCGGCATTCGCGATATTTTGATCGTCACGACGCCGCAGGATCAGAATCTATTCCAGGAATTGCTTGGCGACGGCGGCAAGTTCGGGATTTCCCTTAGCTTCGCGACGCAGGACGAGCCGCGCGGGCTCGCGGAAGCCTTCACCATCGGGCGCGATTTCGTCGGCGGCGATCGTGTCGCGCTGATCCTTGGCGACAACATTTTCTATGGCCATGGCCTGCCGGACCTTTTGGCCTCGGCGGCGGCGAGAGCGATGGGCGCCACGGTTTTTGCCTATGTCGTGGCGGACCCGGAAAGATACGGTGTCGTCGAAATCGACGCCAAGGGACGGGCCATTTCGATTGAAGAAAAGCCGGCGCGGCCGCGCTCGGCGCTGGCGGTGACCGGACTTTATTTTTACGACAACGGCGTGCTCGACATCGCCGCCTCGTTGAAACCTTCGGCGCGCGGCGAACTCGAAATCACTGATGTCAACAGGGTCTATATGGAGCGCGAGCAACTCGCCGTCGAGATCATGGGCCGCGGCTTCGCCTGGCTCGACACGGGCACCCACGAGAGCCTTCTCGAGGCCGGCGAATATGTCGAAATTCTCGAGCGGCGCCAGGGTTTGAAGATCTCCTGCCCGGAGGAGGTCGCGTATTATAAGGGCTTTATCGATCGTGACCTTTTGGTCGCGAACGCCGGCCGCTACGGCAAATCCGGCTACGGCGACTATCTAACCCGGCTCGCCGAGGCCGCCTCGCCGCAACGGCCCGCCGGAGCCTGAGCTGGCCCTTCCCGCGGGAGTGGCAAGGGAGAGCGGGAGAAACCCTGCACGGGTCGCCGTTCCGAGACCTCTGTTCACCGACATCCTGCGGCTGATCGCGGAACTGCACCCGCCGCCCGTCACATTATTACCGTAAGGCGTTCGATTGTCGTGCCTTCGTTGCAACCCATGAGAGTGGTACGTCTGGATGACAACGAAAACCACATTTCCGGCGCGCCGTGGGCCGGAGCTTCACGTGATGCTTCGGCCTTGCCAATGCTCGTCCAATGCGGCAATCTCAGCCTCGAAATCTGGTCATCGGGTGGATGTCAGTTTGAGAGCATAAATTTGAAAAGATGATTGCACCATAGGATGACACCGCGATGGCGCTGCGCTTGATTGAGATGGTGCTGCGGGAGAACGACAGCGGCGGGAACGTCCGCGAGATTCTCTAGGAGCACAAGGTGCTCGAACACCGGCAGATCCGATTACCGGACGGAGAAGTGCTGGTACGGATTTTGGTGGACGCGGAACAGAGCGAGGCGGTGCTCGATTTGTTCGAGGAGCGGTATGCCGGTGGGCAGGGCAACCGGGCGGTGATTCTGCCTGTCGTAGCGACATTGCCGCGCAACGAGCCGAAGTCGGCCGCGTCCGGGGAAAAACCGCTTGGGGGGTTCTATCATGAGCCGTGAAAAGCATCACCGGACGCGAAGGCTGATCCACCTGATCAAGTACAGTTCACTCTCGATCGTTCTGTTCGCGCTTTTCGTCGTCTGCATTTCCGCGCAAAGTTTTGCCGGCTGGCGGCTGCAAAACGAGACTTTGGCGGCGCACGGGCAGGCTTTGGTCGGCTATTGGCATTATCTGTCCACCGGCACCTTCCTGCAGGGCCTCGCCTCCAATTGGCAGGCCGCCTTCCTGCAGCTTGCCTCGCTGGTCTTGTTCAGCAGCTTCCTCTACCAGCGCGGCGCGCCGCATTCCCTCGATCCGCGCAAGCCGAAGAGCGAGCAAAAGCGGCACGAAGAGGCTTACCGCTTCACCTGGTTCTACCGCCATTCGCTGGTCCTGGCGTTAATGCTGCTGTTTGTGCTCTCGCTTGCGCTGTATGTCGTCTCCGGCACCAACGGTTACAACGAGGAACGCGCGCTCACGGGCCAGCCGCTGATTTCCATCGCGGCATTTCTGCTTTCGGTCAAATTCTGGTCGTCAACCCTGCAAACCTGGCAGGCGGAATATCTGGCGATCGCCCTCTATGTCGTGCTCAGCGTCTTTCTGCATCAGCAGGGCTCGCCGGAATCGAAGCAGCTTGAATCGAGCACCGAAACAACCGGCGAGGCGAACAAGTGAGCGCCACACACCGCCAACTAAAAAACTTCTTGTCGTCCCTGATCATCACGTCGCGCCCGATGCATCCCAACAGAAAGCCGTAGTCGCTCGCTGCACGGCGTGAACCTCGCCGGCGTCGCGACATTTTTGGCGCAGGGCATTCACCCGGCGAGTTGGTGGGAGAAAGATCGGGCCGTAAAAGCCACGTGCGTCGCCATTGGGCTGTGGCTGGGACTGTTGGCTGGGCTGGGCGGTATGATCCTAATGTTACGAAACGGCTGAAAACGGTCAGAAAAGAAATGTGAGTATCCAAGTTCTCGGGGCAACGGGCAAAGAGAAGTTTATGCCGCGCGGGAGAAGCTAGGCCGGTGCAGGGGAATGCGGCTTTGAGTCTGTTTGAACGATACCGAAAGACCTTAGGGCGTTTTGGGGCGGTGCCGGTGCAAGCGTAGGCTGCTGATTTCTGTGAGTAGGTACTTTTGAAAGGACCCCTCTGACATTGCAATTGTTCTGCTTCTGTTTTAGGTATGCCGCAATGCACGCCGCGCGCGGAATAGGCAAATTCGGGCAGATGCCGCGTTTACGCGCCGCCTTTCGGTTTGTCTTCGGATCGTAGCCCTTGGCGGCGCCAACGGCGCCGCAAGAGGCCCCGGCGGATCGCGGGACGACGCGGGAATTTTGTTGCGCGCCGCGGCTACGGCGTCATGCCGCGCGCTTCCGCGAGATGATCGAAGCGCCGGCGATAGTGGCCAAGCCCCATGGTATCGGACCGCAGCTCGATGATGAAGTCATGCAACTCCGCGGCCGGCACGAGCGCCTCGACGTCGTCCCAGCCAGGCCAGCCGGGCCGCTCCGCATAGCCAAGGATTTGGCCCCGGCGTCCGGTCAGCAAGCGCTGGGCCGCGGCGGTGAAGATGTTCGGCACGCTCGCCGTGACGTGTTCGATCGGCTCGAGCAACACCGGGTCCGCCTTGGCGAGACCCTCGCCGACGCCTAAGCGGGTCGCGGTTCGAAAAGCCATGTCGGAGCTGTCCACGGCATGGAAGGTGCCATCGACCAGGGTTACCCCGACATCGACGACGGGATAGCCGAACGGCCCCTTTTGCATGGCCTCCTCGGCCGCCTCGCGGACCGCCGGAATATATTGCCTCGGCACCGCGCCCCCCACGACTTTATCGGTGAACAGAAAGCCCTCGCCACGGCCGCGCGGCTCGATCTCCAGCTTTACGTCGGCGAATTGGCCATGACCGCCGGTTTGGCGCTTGAGCCGGGAATGCTGTTGCACCCGGCGCTTGATCGTTTCCTTGAACGCAATTTTCGGCGGCGCCGTGGCAATCTGGAGATTGTAGGTCGAAGCAAGCCGCTCGAGGGCCGCGTTGAGATGAATCTCGCCCTGCCCGCTCAAGATCGTCTCGGCGGTTTCCGCCACGTGCTCGACGCCAAGGGCCGGGTCTTCCGCAACGAGCTTTTGCAACGCGCCCGAGAGCTTGACGTCGTCCTTGCGGTCTTTTGCCGTTATCGCGAGCGCATAGACCGCGGGTGGGGGCGTTGGAAACGGCAATGACCCTGCCGCGCCGAGGATTCCGAGGATCGCCCCGGTCGCGACCCCATCGAGCCGGCCGACCGCGACCAGCTCCCCCGCATCGGCTTCCGGCGCCCTTACCGGTTCGCCGCCGGCATAACGGTGAATGCCGCCGACCCGCGCGCCGTCGAACGTCGCGCCGTCGCGCAGCACGCCGCGCCAGACCCGGCCATACGAAAGCTTGCCCGCCTGCACCGTCTTGAAGATTTGAACGAGCGGCACTTCCCCAGCCCCGACGCCGCGATGTGCGGCGGTTTCGGCCGCGTCGGGCACGTCATGCCGCAGCGTTTTCCAAAGCGGCAAGATGCCCTGCCCGCGCGCGGCCGATCCCAGCAGGACCTCGACGATCGTGCCGCTGGCCTGGTCCTTGCGCAATTG
>JBATYB010000369.1:0-8026 GCA_049673825.1 Methylocella sp.
GCCCCAAAATCTGGTTTTGCGTAATCGTCAGCACGACTACGAGATTGTCTCTCTGCCAGACGTCCGCCGGCAGCGCTTCGAGATCTCCCTCGAACGTTTCGTTGAGTTGCTTCGATGATCGGCGTTCAGAGAAGTAGGGTGAGCCGCCGGCCGGAGCGCCACGAAAAATCGCCGCGAAGGATCGCAGCAGCTTCTCGCTCCAGGAAAACCTCACGCACTCATAAGGCGAGCGGATGAAATGCGGGATGGCGCCGATTTCGGCCTCGATCGAGGTATCGAGGCCGATCAAGCCGAAAATGCGGTATCGCAATTTTCGCCGCGCCAAGGCCCCGGACACCGTCTTGGCGAGCATGTAATGATGCCCTGCCTTGTTCACCAATCCGCTGTCGATGAGGATGAGTTCCAAACGCTGTCTCCTTACCCGGACGTTTTGTTGGCGAACCGTGCCATCACGCGCAGGCGCCAAAATTCCGCTTTGAAGGCCTTGGTGCCGAAAATCGGCGCGATGCACATCGGCCAACGCTGACACAGCCACGGCCCCTTGTAATAGCGCACCAGGACACGGTAATCGAACCCCGCCCGCGCATAGCTCTTTGCGGCCTTGGCGCGGGTTTCGATTTCAGCGGGCGAAAGCGATGCGTCGACTTCGGCGCGATAGCCTGCCACGTCCTCCGAAAGCTGCCCCGCCCGCACCCGAAAACAACCTAGGATTGCATCGACGGTCACGAGATCGGTTTGTCTGGCGAAACGCCGCCAGAGATCGAAATCACCGGCAAGCCGGAAATTCGGATCGACGCCACCGGCCTTTTGCCATAATCGCGGCCGCCAGAACGTGGCTTCTTGTTCGATGCAAGTGTGCACGAATCGGCCGTCGAAAATACCGGCGGCTATGGCTTTTCGCGGAAAAGGAATGATCGGCGGCGGCATACACAGCATCGGCCCAGCTTCGCTGAGAACGGTCGTCCGCCCGGTCACCCAGTCGATATCCGGGAAGTCTCTGAAAATCTCCTCGACTGTCGCGAAGGCGCTCGGTTCGAAACGGTCGTCGGCGCCGATCCACGCCATTGCATCTGCATCGGCATAGGCACAGGCGGCAAAGCCGCGATTGACCGCGTCGTAGAGGCCCCGGTCGGGGGCGCTTGCGAAAGAAAACTCGATGCCTTCGCAGAAGACCGGAAAATCGCGCGCGAGGCGGGATTTCCATGCCGCCAAGATCTCCCATGTCCGGTCTTTCGACCCGCCGTCCTGGACGTGATAGCGGATCGTGAAAGGCCCAGCCTGGCTCACCACGCTCAGAATCGACTGATCGAGGAATTTCTCGCCGTTGAAAACGGGCGTCACAATCGCGATGCGCATTGACCTGCCTATCCTCTTGCAAAAAACGAAATTGCGATGATCGAGAGCGACTTGATGCTACGTTGCTCATCAAGAGGCCCCGATCGCCGCCGTCAAGGTCCGCACGCGAAAATCGGGGTCCAGCAGGCTATGGAGCTTGGCCGTTGAACCGGCCCGCTCAGTCGCGATGTCGAGAGCCTTCATTTATGGGGTTGCGGGTTCGCTTGTTTGTGTTCGCGCAAACCAGCGATAGACCTCGTTAACGCCCTCTTCGAGGCTTGTTTTTGGCCGCCAGCCGAGAGTGGCCAACCGGCTTGAATCCATCACTCTGTGTGGCGTGCCGTCTGGCTTGCCGGTATCGAAGATGAGTTTTCCTTCGAATCCTGCGACGCGGCCAATTGTCCCGGCCAGCTGGCGGATGCTTACGCCGGAGCCGGCGCCGCAATTGATCGGCTCGCCGCCGTCGTAGCGATCGATTAGAAACACCACGGCATCGGCCAAATCATCGGCATAGAGAAACTCCCGCAAGGGGGTCCCGGTGCCCCAGACGACAACCTCTGTCGCGCCGGCGACCATGGCCGCATGGAATTTGCGGATAAGGGCGGGCAAGACATGGCTCGTCGCAAGATCGAAATTGTCGTTCCGGCCATAGAGGTTGCACGGCATGACCGAGATGTATCGTCGGCCATATTGCCGCCGATACGCCTGACACATCTTGATGCCGGCGATTTTCGCGATCGCATACCATTCGTTGGTTGGCTCGAGCGGACCCGTCAACAGCGCTTCTTCCTTGATCGGTTGCGGCGCGAATTTCGGGTAAATGCAAGACGATCCAAGAAAGATCAGCCGCTCGACATTGGCCAGATGCGCGGCGTGGATGACATTCGTCTCAATCGCGAGATTATCGAACAGGAAATCGGCTGGGTACGAGTCGTTGGCAAGGATTCCGCCAACCGTGGCGGCGGCGAGGATGATAACATCTGGCTTGGCCCAGGCCACCCATTGGCGGACGGCTCGCTGCTCGCGCAGATCGACATCGTCTCGATCCACGGTCAGGACTTCCACATCTTCCTTGGCGAAGCGGCGCAGGATAGCCGAGCCGACCATGCCGCGATGGCCAGAGACCCAGATTCGCCGCTTGGCCGCGGCATTGGCCGAGAGGTTAGCCATGAAATACTCCTCAGATCCGGCCGCGTTTCTTCATCACGGTCAAGTCGCTCGCGACCATTTCAGACACCAGCCGCGCGAACGTAACCGTGTGCTTCCAACCGAGTTTTTTGAACGCCTTCCGCGGATCGCCGAGAAGGTGATCGACCTCGGTCGGACGAAAGTAACGCCGATCGATCTCGACAAGAGTATGGCCGCTCTTTCTATCGAACCCTTGTTCGTCGACGCCTGATCCTTTCCAGCCGATCTCGATGCCAATTTCGGCGAAGGCGCGCTCGACGAAGTCGCGCACCGCATGGGCTACTCCCGTCGCCAAGACATAATCGTCCGGCTCTGGCTGTTGCACAATGCGCCACATGCCATCGACGTAATCCCGCGCGTGTCCCCAATCGCGCTTGGCATCGAGGTTGCCCAAATAGAGCTTGTCCTGAAAACCCAAATGGATCGCCGCGACCGCGCGGGTGATTTTTCGCGTCACAAAGGTCTCGGCCCTGGTCGGACCTTCGTGGTTGAACAGGATTCCGTTCGAGGCATGGATCCCATAGGCTTCGCGGTAATTGATCGTGATCCAGTAGGCATACAGCTTTGCGGCGGCGTAAGGCGAGCGCGGATAAAATGGCGTCGCCTCGTTTTGCGGAGTCGCCTGCGCCTTCCCGTACAGCTCCGATGTCGAAGCCTGATAGAAACGGGTTTTTTGACAAAGACGCAGGATGCGGATCGCTTCGAGAAGACGAAGCGTGCCAAGTGCGTCGGCATTCGCGGTATATTCCGGAGTCTCGAAACTCACCTGGACGTGGCTCTGCGCGGCGAGATTATAAATTTCATCAGGTTGAACCTCCTGAATGATGCGAATGAGGTTCGTCGAATCGGTGAGGTCGCCATAGTGCAAAAGAAAGTTGACGCCTGCCTCATGCGGGTCACGATATAAATGATCGACTCGGTCGGTGTTGATCAACGACGACCGCCGCTTCACGCCATGGACGATATAGTCTTTTGAAAGAAGGAGTTCGGCTAGCAGAGCGCCATCCTGCCCGGTGATGCCGGTGATCAAGGCTATTTTTTTTGAAGCCATGCGAGACAAAAACCTCAAACTCGCGCCCAGGCGAGAGCGAACATGGCAAGGTTGTATATAGCAACCCAACTACAACGCAAAAGCAATGTTCGCAGGGTTATTCAGCGTCGGCCCGAAGGCTCGAAGGGCCCGAGCGCCAGCGTTCCACGGACGCCTTCTCGCGCATGCGAGGGAAAAGCGGCAAGTTCAGCTTAGCTTTTTCGTCGTGCGCTTGATGCAGGCCTTCAAGATGACGTGCGGGGCGACCTTGAGCCGCACCAACAAGACGATGAAATTGAAAAATCCGAGCGCGGGCGCGAGCGTGGCAGCTTCGGTGACAACCCTGCCAGCGAGATAAGAGCGGCAACCCGCGACCGTCGAAGGGAGCCGCGGCCAGGGGTCGCCCACGGCCTTCAATGCGTTCATATAATGCCATGAAGGCCATGAAAAAGGAATCTTGCGCAGGAAGAGCCGCGCATTCGCGATCAGATGATCGACGATCATTTTGCGGCCCAATTGATTAGGGTCGGAGAGGCTGCTTCTCTCGTAATTTAAGACACCGTTGAGATGCGGATGCTTGGAAAACTCGTTCATCCCATGCAGCCGGTAGACCCCAAGCGGGCGGTCGATCACAACGCTGCCCGTCACCAGGCTAACTCCGCGAACGAGATAGGCGTCGGTGCCCGTGCGAAGCGCCGCCAAATGCTCGTTGTTCAAGAAAAGCCGAAGCGCATCCCGGCGAAAGCAATTGCCCGATGTCGGCGCCCACATCCAGTCGCCGGCGTAGCCAGGTTCGACGAAATGGACCTCGGTTTCGATGGATGCATCAGGGCTTGGCAGCGGCCAGACTTCGGGAGCGCTTTTGTCGATCCGCCGCATGAGACCCGGACTTTTTCCCCGTCCGGACCGCACATATTTGCTCAGGTAGGCAACAGTGCCGAGCACCATGCGCGAATCGACGGCCTGAATCATATCCGACGAGGAGAAGCCAACCGGAACGCGCAGGGACAGGTGCACGAAAACATGAGTCTCGACAAAGGAAGCCAACAGATAGTCATCGGCATCAAGAAAGACGACATATTCGCCCGAACTTGCCTCGAAGCCTTCCTTCGAGGCGAGGCTCTGACCACCAGGATCTTTCCGCCGCACTATTTTCGCGCCCGGATATTGTCTTGTAATATCGAGAAGAACAGAGGCGCTGCCATCGGTCGAAGCGTTGTCGACGATAATGCACTCAATGTTCGGGTAGGTTTGTTCAAAAACAGAGTCAGCAGCCTGCTTCAGAAAACGCCCGTAATTGTAGTTGACGATAACCACGCTTACCAAAGGCAAGCTCAACTTGGAATTTACTATCTCACGTGTGTCCTGGCAATGAATTTCCGGATTATCATCCATCGAGCACTACTTTCACAGGTCCAGACAATCCGAGGTCCTATCTCGCGTCATCATCGATCGGGGAATTCGCGAAACCGGTTTGATCCGAACAATACCAGATCAGGATAATCCGCGGATAGGGGGCGCGGCCCACTTCCTGCCACCGGCGGCGGACGCCCGCGCGCCGCTCGCTCCCCGGCTCCCCGGCCTCAATAATGCACCCAGAATGCGGCTTTGCAATCCCTCCATCATCGCACGATCACATTCTTGAATTGCCAGGGATCTTGCCTGTCGATGTCCTCGGGAAACAGGACGGCGCGGCCGTCGACCGGAGTCCAATCCGTATAGTGCCCCGTCACCGGGCCGAGGTAAGGCCGCTGCACGTCAAGGCAGCGCCGAAAATCGAGCTCGTCGGCCTCGACAATGCCCGCTCGCGGATTTTCAAGCGCCCACGCCATGCCGGCAAGCACGGCCGAGGTCACCTGGAGCCCGGTGGCGTTTTGATAGGGTGCGAGCCGCCGGGTCTCCTCGATGGAAAGTTGCGAGCCGTACCAATAGGCATTTTTCGCGTGGCCATAAAGCAAAACGCCGAGCTCGTCGATCCCGTCGACAATCTCGTTCTCGTCGAGAATGTGGGACTCTTCCTGCGGCTGCCATTGGCGCCCGGCCATCTCGTCGAGCGAGAGCACGGCGGCGTCGGCCGGCCGGTAGGCGTAGTGACAGGTCGGCCGGTACACAACCTCCTGTCCCTCGCGAAGAGTCAGGAAATCGGCGATCGAGATCGACTCATTGTGGGTAATGAGCCAGCCGCGCTGCGCCTTGGCCGCCGGTGTCCAGGACCGCACCCGCGTGCCGGCGCCGGGGCGCAGCAAATAGATCGCGCAATCGGGCCCAAAAGCGTGCCGCTTGGCTTCCGGCGGCATATGTTTTTCATGCGTTCCCCAGCCGAGCTCGGCGGGCTGGAGACCCTCCGAAATAAAGCCCTCGACAGACCAGGTATTGACGAAAACTCCGCGCGGCTTCGGCGCCGTCGCTCGCTGGGTATCGCATTCGGCGATGTGGATGCCCTTGACGCCGGCCTTTTGCGCGAGCCGCGCCCACTGTTCGCGCGTCGATGGCGGCCCGGAGTCGATGCCGCAATCGGCAGCGACATTTAAAAGCGCCTGCTTGACGAACCAAGAGACCATGCCCGGATTGGCGCCGCAGCAGGAAATCGCGGTTGGGCCGCTTCCCAGCGCGCGGCGAAGATCGAGAATGCATTCGCGCAGCGCATAGTTCGACCGCTCGGAAGCGGTCAGCCGCGCGTCGGTATAAAATCCCGGCCAAGGCTCGGCGACCGTGTCGATGTAGAGCGCGCCAACTTCGTTGCAGAGCCGCATGATCGCGGCCGAGGACACCTCGATGGAGAGATTGACGACAAAGGCCTGGCCGCCGCCACGCGTGAGAAGCGGTTTTAAGAGATCGGCGAAATCGTCCCGCCGGACCGCTTGTTTAATGAAAGCTATTCCCCGCGCATCGAGAAGATGGCGATCCTTATCCTCGGGGTCGATGACCGTGAAGCGCGATTTGTCGAATTTAAAATGACGCTCGATGAGCGGCAGCGTGCCACGTCCGATCGAGCCAAAACCGATCATGACAATTGGACCTGGTATCGTGCCATGCACGGGCCATTGCGGCATTGATTTTTCTCCAGATGGCCGGAGGAAAGCCGACTGGGTTCAGCGGTACAAGAAGGAGCCGCGAGCTTCAAGCCAGCGGCTCATAAAGCACGCTCACAGAGATTTGCAGACTTTTTGAATAAGATCATAGGAGGAAACAAAAATCTGACGCCCGGTACCCGCTTTCACGCTGGCTGATAGAATTATGGATCAAGCTCCGCAAGGATTTTTTGTGCTAGCACTTCAATTGTTTTGAAGTCAGCCAGCATCTGGCCGTGGAAGAAAACAGGTGTTACCTTTTCTTCGAAGGAATGTGTGACGCACGGAATGAACCTAGCCAATGTCATCTGTTCGGCTGACAAGCGTTCATGCTCCTCAAAATCCAAGCGGTTGAGAGCTTCTGTCATGCGGGCAATAAGTTGTTGGTAGGCCGCTACCTTGCCGTTCGGAACTACGTAGGGCGGGATATAGAGCGGAATTCTATGAGCTAAAGCGTGGCGAAAATTATCTAGGTTATCAAACCATTTATCCAATTTGCTCAGGCACTCCTGAAACTCGGGGGAGAAGGAGTCGCGAACAAGCTTGTTCTTCTTACCGAGCCCGACCAAAAGGGGGGAAATTGGCGATCCGTCGTCATTTGTTAGTCCCTTTTCCCACACCCATATCCAAGCAAGGTTGTCGATACTGCCAAACACGTTGAATACGAACGCTTGAATGTTGATCGTGGCATCTAAGAGTTCGTCGTGCGTTGGCAGCTCAGCCAGATCGGGCGGCAATATTTTAAAAACCGTATCGATGCACCGAACTAAGGTTTGAAGACGCCGCAAAAATCCATTAGTTGCATATTCTTTTGCTCGCGAGGCTTTGTATCCATGTTCGCTATAGCCAACCAAGAGTCGTTTGTATTTATGATCAATAGCTAAATGTTCCTTTTTGAGTACCTCGAGAGCCTTCTTGGAGAAATACACCGCGCGACGTTGTGCTGACATGGGAGTCAACTCCTCGCATTTGGGCTTCCAACCAATTCAGAAAAGTGGAATTAGAAGATGGGCAAAAGGAAAATTGAGCGCAAAGTTCAAAGCAAGCGCTTCATTGAAGCCGCCCGCGAAGCCGGATCTAGCGGAAGACGTATCTGTCTTCGATGAAACCCTAAAGAAGATCGCGCGGCATAAACCGCCTGACGCGCCGTTGTCAGCACCATCACGGAAGCCCCAATCAAAATAGCTTGCTCGGAGCCACATTCATAAAATCAAGCCGAGAAGACGCCCGGCTCCGAAGAGTAGCGATGGGAATATCGCCTGACTTGCTAGAAGACCTAGGGTTAGGACTTAATTAATGATGAGATGATTCAAACGTTTGGCAGTCACCCAGGAAGGGGATGTCAAACGATGAGCGATTTATTTTGGTACAGTGACGAACAGTGGGGGAAGGTTGAACCGCA
>JBATYB010000370.1:0-6373 GCA_049673825.1 Methylocella sp.
CGGCCCGTTCGGGGCCTCCTCAGGATGAGGGCTGACGGTGGTGCCATGGCTTTTGAAACAGGTTCTGAGTCGTTGGAAGCGCCCCATGTATGACATCAAATGGATACGCGAGAACGCGGACTCTTTCGATCGTGGGCTCAAAAGAAGGGGTCTCAAACCGGACGCTGCAAGACTTTTTGTGCTTGACGACAATCGCCGCGCGGCGATCGCCGAATCGCAGGAAGCGCAGGAGCGGCGCAACGCGGCATCGAAGGAAATCGGCGCCGCGATGAAGGCAGGTAATACGGCGCGCGCCGAAGCTCTCAAGCTGGAAGTTGCGGAGTTGAAAGCGGCGCTTGCTACGTATGAAACCGAGGAGCGCGAGGCGATCGTGGCCCTACACGATGCGCTCGCGGAAATCCCCAATACGCCGCTCGACGAAGTGCGCGACGGCAAGGATGAAAACGACAATATCGAGCTTCGCCGCATTGGCGCGCCGCGCGCGATGAAGTTTCAGCCGAAGGAGCATTTCGACATCGGCGAGGCGCTCGGCCTCATGGACTTTAAGACGGCCATAAAAATTTCTGGCGCGCGCTTTGTCGTGAACAAAGGCGCTCTTGCGCGGCTGGAGCGCGCGCTTTCGCAATTCATGCTCGACCTGCACACGGAAGAGCATGGCTACACGGAAGTGAACCCGCCAATCGTGGTGAAGAACGAAGATATGTTCGGCACCGGGCAACTGCCGAAGTTCGTGGAGGACCAGTTCATAGTCGCAACCATACAAACACGCAAAGAACTACTTAACAATGCGTTGAAAAGTGCACCTGAGAAAATGCATAAAGGCGAGATCAACGCCTATCTCGATAGAGCTCCGACGATGGAACAATTTTGGCTCATCCCGACCGCCGAAGTGCCCCTCACCAATCTTGTGCGTGAATCAATCCTAAACGAAAAAGAGCTGCCTCTCCGCTTCACCGCCTGCACGCCATGCTTTCGCGCCGAGGCTGGCGCGGCCGGCAAGGACACACGCGGCATGATCCGCCAGCATCAATTCACCAAAGTGGAGCTTGTCTCGATCACCACGCCGGAAAATTCGCTCGCCGAGCACGACCGCATGCTCTTGTGCGCCGAGGAAGTTTTGAAGCGCCTAAAACTTCCCTATCGCGTCGTCACGCTCTGCACCGGCGACATTGGCTTTGCCTCGCAAAAAACCTATGACATCGAGGTCTGGCTGCCGGGGCAAAACCGCTACCGCGAAATCTCCTCCGTTTCCGTCTGCGGCGATTTTCAGGCGCGCAGAATGAACGCGCGCTACCGTGCCCAAGATGGCAAGCCGCGTTTTGTCCACACGCTCAACGGCTCGGGCGTCGCGGTCGGCCGCGCGCTGGTCGCGGTTTTGGAAAATTATCAGAACAAAGACGGTTCCGTCACCGTGCCGGAGGCATTGCGGGCCTATATGGGCGGCATCGCAACAATCACGAAGGCTTGAGGCCGGGCGGATGCGCATTCTGATTACCAACGACGACGGCATTTACGCGCCGGGCCTCGCCCTCATGGAGCGCATCGCCAAGACCCTGTCAGACGACATTCTTGTCGTCGCGCCCGAATATGACCAGTCCGGCGTCGCCCATTCGCTGACGCTCAACGATCCCCTGCGCCTGCGCAAAATCTCCGAGCGGCATTTCGCGGTAAAGGGCACGCCCACCGATTGCGTCATCCTGGGCGTGTGCCGGCTGCTCGAAGGCGCAAGGCCCGATCTCGTGCTTGTCGGCGTTAATAACGGCCAGAATGTCGCCGACGACGTGACCTATTCCGGTACGGTCGCGGGCGCGTTGGAAGCGGCGAGCCTGGGCCTGCCCGCGATTGCTCTTTCCCAGGCCTATGGCCCGGTCGGGCGCGATGAAAGTTTTTGGAGCTGCGCCGAAACTCATGCGCCGGGCCTTATCGGCAAAATCCTTGCAGAGGGCATTCCGCGAAATATCGTGATTAATGTGAACTTTCCGGCTTGTCCGCCGGAGGCGGTCAAAGGGGTCGCGGTCAGTGTCCAGGGCCGGCGCGACGCGCAAACGGCCGTGATCGACGAAAGGGCGGACGGGCGCGGAAATCCCTATTATTGGATCTCGTTCACCCGCGGCAATTCGACCCCGGAACACGGCACCGACCTCGAAGCCTTGGCGCGGAACAACATCTCGGTGACACCGCTCAAGCTCGATTTGACCGACGAACCCGCGCTCACGCGCTTCGCGCTTGCATTGCGTTAAGCAAGGCCTCTCTCGCGATGTCCCTCGAAGAGCCGCCGCCCGGATTGGAGGAGCAAGCAATCGAGGCGCAAAACAAGGCGGCGTTCCTCATGGATCTCCGCGCGCGGGGACTCCAAGATCTCGGCCTTCTGCGTGCGCTGGAAAACGTGCCCCGCGAGATATTCGTGCCGCACCGGTTTGCCGATCTGGCGCGCCGGGCAATCGCGCTGCCGCTGCGGTGCGGCCAGACCCTTCCGGAACCCTGGCTCACCGCCCGGATGATCGAGGCGCTGGCACCGTTGCCGCGGCATCGCGTGCTCGAAATCGGGACCGGATCGGGCTATGCGACAGCGTTGCTGGCCCGGCTGGCGCGGGAAGTGCTCTCCATCGAACGATTTAAGAGCCTCGCCATCGAGGCCGAGGCGCGGCTCGCGCGGCTCGCCATCACCAACGCCGGGGTCGTCTTTGGCGATGGCCTGGCGATCTTGCCGGGGATAGGCCCCTTCGACCGGGTGATCGTCCAGGGTTTGCTTGCCGAGATTCCTGAAAATCTCATCGCGGCGCTTGGCGAGGATGGGCTGCTCGTCGCGGCGCGGCCCGATCCCAAGGCCATGTCGCGCCAGCACATCGCACGGATCGCGCGGAACGGCGCCGGAGGCATCGACGAGACCCCGGTTTGCCCGTCCCGGCTGCAGGCGCTTTTGCCGGGCGAAGCATTGGCGCTTTGAAGGGACCAGAACTCATTGCGAGGAAACATAATTTTGTCCGTTTTTTCTAGAATATTCGTTCATCCTTAAACCGTCCCTTAACTTAATCCGCACGTAATGGTCCGGAAAGACACTGCGCCGGTGGGGTTGCGTCATGAGTGGTTTTGTTTGTGTTTCCCGCGCACGTTTCGCGGTTCGTATCGCCATGAGCGGCGTTGCCGCGGGCTTGCTTGCCGGTTGCTCGAATTCCGAGCGTCTGAGCGATCCTTGGTCCAATCCTTTCCAGAGTTCGGCGAACGTAGCCAGCGAGGCGCCGGCGGCTTCGGCGCCGGTTTCTCCGGTGCAGTCGCGACCGCTTGGCGCGCCCACCGCAAGCGCTAATCCGGCGTCGCAACCAAACCCGAGGATCGCCGCCGCCGCGCCGCCGCGAGGTGCGCAAGGCGCCGCGGGCTGGTCGGCGCAAGGCGGATCGCGGATCGTAGTCGCTCAAGGCGAGAACGCCCAAATTCTCTCAAACCGTTATGGCGTGCCAGTCGACGCGCTCGTTCGCACAAACGGTTTTGCCTCGGCGTCGCAGGTCCGGCCAGGAACCCACATTGTTATCCCGGTGTATAACGCGGCTTTGGCCGCTTCGAGCGGATCGCGCGTGGCCGCTAAATCCGCGCCGCGAAAACCGGCGACCCTGGCGAAGGTGGCGGGCGCGCGACCTCGCACGCTGGCCAGCCAGGCGGAAAGCTTGAAAGCCGGCAAGACGCGCACGCACGCAACCAAGGCTGCCGCCGCGGAGCCGGTTACAAAGCGCGCCGCGACGAAAAAAACGGCGGCGCTGACCAGCGCGCGGAAGCCGGCCGCTCCCGCCAAGAAGCAGGAAACGGCACGGGCCAAGATATCTAGCGAAACCACGGTATCGGCGCGCGAGCCGGCGCCGGCCCCGGCCACCGAGCCGAAAAAAACCGCCATGGCCTCCGAAACGGCCAACCCGGAATTCCGCTGGCCGGCGCGGGGACGCATCATCCAAGGGTTCAAACCGGGCGTTGACGACGGGATCAATATAGCGGTTCCGGAAGGAACCTCGGTGAAAGCGGCGGAGAGCGGCGTCGTCGCCTACGCCGGGAACGAGTTGAAGGGTTACGGCAATTTGATCTTGATCCGGCATCCCAATGGCTTTGTTTCCGCCTATGCGAATAATGGCGATATCGAAGTCAAGCGCGGCGAGACGGTCAAGCGCGGGCAAACGATCGCGAAATCCGGGCAGAGCGGCAATGTCGCATCGCCGCAACTTCATTTCGAATTGCGCAAGGGCACAAAGCCTGTCGATCCGACGCAATATCTCGCCGGGATTTAGCCATCCCGGACCAGTCCGGTATTTGGATTTGGCCCGGGATCCTTGCTCGCGAAGCCTTTCGTCAAACGCCCGCCGCGAAGGCAAGATAATACGCGATTTCGCTCAGTTGCTGCGCGGCGCCCGCGACATCCCCGGTCTGGCCCCCGATTTGTCTTCGAGCGAGCGGCACAATGGTATAGGCCGCGCCTGTCGCCGCGGCAATGCCCGCGAGGGAGCGGGCTAGAGATGCGCCCGCCACAACCGGAGCGAAGGCGAAAACAACGGCGAGGCAGGCAGCGACGGCGAGCGCCGCTCGTTCCGGCGTTCGCGCCGCAAACCCGGCTCCATTTCCGCGCGCGGGCGGAAGGAGGGCCAAGGGCATAAGCGAGGCCGCGCGGGACAAAGCCGCCGCTCCGATTAGCACCGCGCCGGCGAGACTCACGCTTTCGTCCGCGATAACGGCAAGGCTCGCCGCCCGCAAATAGAGGGTAAGCACGAGCGCCACGGCGCCAAACGTGCCTATCCTGCTGTCGGCCATGATTTCGAGCTTGCGCTCGCGGGTCGCGCCGCCAAGGAAACCGTCGGCGCAATCGGCGAGCCCGTCTTCGTGCATTGCGCCGCTGGCTAGTGCCAAAGCGCAAATCGCGAGCGGCGCCGCGAGGGGCGGGGGGAATCCGAAGCGGGAAGCCGCCGCCATCGCGATCGCGGCCAAAGCTCCCACGAGGCCGCCCACGACCGGCAGCATGCGGACCGCGCGGGGGAAAGTTACGAGCGAATGCGGTTCGCTCCCGGATGCCGCCGACGGAAGAGGTAGCCGCGTGAAAAACCCGAGACAAAAATAAAAATCGGCGAGAAGCGGGGAGCGCGGGCGCATCGCGTTTCATCGTTGATCGTGCGGGTTTTGTCGAGAGCCATGGAATGCGGCCGCGGGATATGCGCGACGGCCCATATGCGAACCCGGGACGCGCGCTAAATGATGGGCAGAGGCAGGGCCCGTAACGCCGTGCGCGCCGCCACAGAAACGCGAGGAGTAAGGCCATGGAGATGAGACGAAGCGGCTCGCAGCCGTCCGGCAAGGGACCGGCCGACTATTTCACCGGGACGGTCCGCATTGATCCGCTGTTCCAGGCACCCGATCCGGCCCGCGTGAGTGGCGCGAGCGTCACCTTCGAGCCGGGTGCTCGGACCGCTTGGCATACGCATCCACTGGGCCAGACCCTGATCGTTACGGTTGGCTGCGGATGGGTGCAGCGCAAAGGCGGGCCAATCGAGGAAATCCGGCCAGGTGATGTCGCCTGGTTTCCGCCCGGTGAGAAGCACTGGCATGGGGCAACGCCGACAACGGCGATGACGCATATCGCCATTCAGGAGGCGCTGAACGGCAAAGCCGTGGACTGGATGGAAAAGGTCAGCGACGAACAGTACCGGGCCTGATCGCGGCGCGAGACGGCTCGGGCCTTTGACCCAATCGGAGTTCAAAAAATGCAGACGCGCAAACTTGGAAAGAGGCGCCCGGTATCCCGAACACCTGGAGAGAATGACCGGTCTCTGAGCGGCGCCGAAAAAGCGCTTCATACCAAAGGAAACAGATCATGGATTTGTCTTTCGAAAGCAAGGTCGCACTCGTCACTGGCGCCAGCTCCGGCATCGGGCTCGCGACGGCGAAGGCCTTCGCCGCGGCAAACGGCAGCCGCGTGAAAAACCGGAGACAAAAATAAAAATCGGCGAGAAGCGACGAGCCAAGGCGCATCGCTTCTCTTCCGTCATCGTGCCGGTTTTGTCGAGAGCCATGGAATGCGCCGCGGGATATGCACGATGGCCCAGGCGCGAACCAGGGACCTGGATCTGATTCCTCAATTGGCAAACAGTCCCAGCCTCGGTACCAGCTGCGTCGTTCGCCTTGAGTCCCCGCTATAACAGGAGATGCGGCGCGCTGCGCCTGCGGCAAAAAGCGAGGCGTGTTGCCGCATGCCGCTTCCGGCTTCGGCCGCGCTGGCTTAGGGTTAGGACTTAATTAATGATGAGATGATTCAAACGTTTGGCAGTCACCCAGGAAGGGGATGTCAAACGATGAGCGATTTATTTTGGTACAGTGACGAACAGTGGGGGAAGGTTGAACCGCA
>JBATYB010000371.1:0-1917 GCA_049673825.1 Methylocella sp.
CCCTGCTTCGTATCTCGCCGCGCCTTGCGCGCGCCCATTTGGTACGATCGGCGCACGCAATCGTGCAAAAATCCCGGCTCCGGCGGCGCCTCGCGGAACTGGAGGCGAGGAAAGCGCAATTCATGGAAGGGCTGCAAAAGCACGACGAGGCCATGAAAAAGGCCGGCGATGATCTCATCGCGATCTATGCGTATTTGAAGCTCGATGCCGCAGCCTTGCGGCTTGCGGCAATGGATCACGCCATGGCCGCCGCGATTGCCGGGAAGCTTTCGCCGCGCGCCGCCAGCGCGGTCCTCAATGAAATGGAGCCGGCCCGCGCGGCCCAGTTGACCCACGGGATGGTCGCGCCCAAGGTCGCGCCGTACGGGGAAAAATCCTAACATCAGGACAATCGCGTTCATCGTCCTCGCCGTTTCGTTAGGTGGTTGCGCCGGCGCCATCAGGGAGATTGGTGGAGCGCGCGTCATGAGCCCAGCCGGCACCGGGCCAATCGCGGATGCGCAGCCCTCCGCTGGCGCGTCTTCCTGCCATCTCCTGGGGCCCGGCTGCGACCGCCGATATGGAATGGAGGCCGCACGGATACCGTCATCGACCCGAGGCGTTTGCAGGAGCGCCGTGCGCCTCTTCGAGCCGCATTTGGGTCTTGCGTGATTTTAAAAGCCCGACAATGTGTCACGGAAGCGTGGAGCACCGCGTCGCGTTTTTTGCTTCCAAAGGCGTTTTGCCGCTCTGCCGTGCCGGCGAAAAACCGGTATGTCCCCGCAGCTTCGATCAATTTAAGGAACATGCAATGTTAAGCCTACTGACCACCACTGCCGCGACGGCGGCGCTTGCGGCCCGCACGCCGTCGGGACAGAATTTGAACAAGGTGGAAAGCCCGGTGCCGGCGGACCTCGCCAACATGCTGACGGACGCGAAGACCGCCATCGGTTCAATCCCCCGCGCCGCGAGGACGCTTGGCGCGACAACGGCCAATCTCATGACTCCGCGGACCTTTGTCTCCAAGCCGAGTGATTCGCTGACCACGGGCGTCGGTTCGCTCGTCGCTGCGAACATGAATGAAGCCGCCACCAAGCTTGCCGCCCTCCAAGTCCCGCGGCAGGTGGGCGCACCGGCGCTCAGCATCTCGAAGAAGAACACGAAGCTGATCCTGAAGCTGTTCGAGCTCTAGAATTTGATCATCGGAAAATGGCCTGCGTTGTGTTTCGCGAACGCGGCTTTTTTTTTGCAATTTGGCTCTTGGCGCAATTAAAGTTTCCGTATTCGCGACGACCGGGCCGGCGGGCTATTTTTTGCGCCGGGCAGCGGCCGGAGTATCGTATGCCGGTCTTGCCCGGCAGAATATCGGCAGGATCGCCGAAGCCCGCAAAGAGTCCGGCATGCCGTTCGACGCGTCCTTATCAATCAAATGGTTCCATTTGATGGGGACGCGCTCGAGCCGTGCTCGATCCCAGCGGCGCGACCGAAACCTGGCGGCGGGATCGTTGCAGCCGTTTGCCCGGAACATCGAGCGTCCGTCTTTTTTCGCCGCCAACATAAGTGAAGCCTTGCGCCATTTCGACCACGCGCGCAAAAGCGGACGCCGCGTATCGATATCGGCCGCATGCAAAACGATCGTCACTTCCATGCAAGCCAGGTCCGTTTCCTCGCGGCCATGTTCGACCCGCACGAGAATGTCGACGATGCGGCGCGGTTTCTCAAGGAGTTACGGCCCGGAGAGGCAGCTGGACGTTGGCGACCGCCCGCTATCATGCGGGGCCCGCGAATAATCCGGCCCAGAAGCAGCACGTCTGCGAGGTGATCGCCAATATGGCGGCGAGCGGTTTTGGCGCTTGGACCGCGAATGCCCGCGCATTCCGCAATGAACCGGTGCCTTGACTGCCGCCGGGAGCCGAGCCGTGGTACAACCTGAGGCTG
>JBATYB010000372.1:0-8012 GCA_049673825.1 Methylocella sp.
GGCGGGTGTCCAGCCCGCATCGCCCGCAAATCGGCGCCATCGAAATCGAGCCGCAGGGTGCCATTCTCCACCGTTCCCTCGCTCGCGCGGGAAAGCAGATAGGACCGGACCGGCGCCGCGACGAACGACGGCCACAGCCGCAGGACGGTACCGACAGGCGCCGGAGAGATCGATGCGCCGAGCCTTATATGGGGTCCATTGCTCCAATCGATCCCGCCGGCCATCGCGATGCCGCCCTGCGGGCCGCCGAACAAAAACCGGTCGATGACAAGCTTTTTTTCAGCCAAATAGAGCCGCGCCGCCAAGTCGCTGTGATCGATCGAAATCGGCTTTTCTCCGGGCCGCTCGGGACCCGCCGCGCTGGGCTCCGCATTGGCCAGCTCAATCGACCACGGATCGCCCTCTCGATGCGGTGGTGTCACGAAGCCCGAAATCGCGAAATGAGTCGCGCCCGCCGCGAGCCGCCAACGATCGACCACAATGCGCCGCGCCGCCGGATTCCAATGAAACCCTCCGGTGACCTTGTCGATCATCAGGGGTTCATCGTCGGGGTCGTCGAAACGCAGGTAACCTGCACCGAATTCGAACTGGCCGGCCGCCTCCGAAAGCATCCCATCGGCTTGCAAACGGACGCTGAGCTTGCCTGACAGCGGCATATCGAAATCGGCGCCGATCGTGCGCGTGCCGGCCGCTAGCAAGATTTCATCGAGGGATAGATTTGAAAACGAAAGCATGAGGCCGCGCTCCGAGCCTGGCATGCCGCCGGCAACGCCCGAGGCCAACCAGCGGCCGTTCGGCCCCTCGACGGAAAGATCGAACCTCCTGGCGCCGGAGGATTTATCGAAACCGAGATTGACGCCGTTAAAGACCATGGTTTGATTGGAAGTCTCGTCGTCAATAAAAACCTTGCCGCGCGCGATGCCGATGCGATCGATCGCCGCGGCCGGACTTGCCGGATCGGTCAGCGTGTCGATGACGAGCCGGATCGATGCCGCCATCTGCTTGACGAGGAAGGCGCGTGGCGGCCTTGCCGTGAACGCTTGCGTGGCGGGATCTTTCGTCCCCGCGCCGGGCGGCGGCAAAGGGCTCTCTCGCGCAAGCGCCGCGGCAAGCGGCGGCGTAAGAGCCACTGCTTCCCCGGCATTGGACGCAACCGGCAAGGCGAGCGAACCGTCGGGCCGCAAGGTCAGATGCACCTCGACGTCGAAAATTTCGAGCCGCCTCGGCGTCACCCGTCCAACAATGAGTGCAAGAGGATCGACCGACACTTCGGCGCGCGGCGCGGTCAAAATCATGCGGCCGGAGAGTTCCTTAATCGACAATTTGTCGATGCTCAGCGCGGGCGCAAAGCCATTCCTTACGATCGCAGTTCCGCCGAAACCGAATTCGTAGCGATGGCCAAAACGATCGTCGAGTGCCTTGGCGATTTGCGGCGCCAAACCGTCGATCGCGAGCGGCCCGAGCGCGAGACGGGCTACGAAGAAACCGCCGCCGGCGAGCGCGAATAAAACCAACGCGAGCACTAGCTTGCACGCGAACCACGCATGCCACGCGGGGCCGCGCCTGCTTGCCCTTAGCCCGATGCATGGAGCGGGAAACGCCGCTTTCCCCTGCCGGCGCAGCCAATTTCCCGGCCACGCGCGGGACCTGGCCGGATTTTTCTCACCATGTCCGGCCAACCGCTCGCGGCCTTTCAAAACCAAGCTGAAGCTGGAAACTTTGATCCTGTGCGACTATACGCATTTCACCGGAAAGACGCGCGCCACAAACGGACGAACGGTTGGATGTTGCCGTTCGCCGTTCCATATGACAAAAGGAAAGCCCCATGAATAAAAATTTGCCAAATGAGCCGCCGAGGAACTTGAACAAGAATTCCGACAGTAGCTTGGGCGGCAACTTAGGCAAAAAGTTGACGCCGGGCGACAAGGCGCCAGATTTCGCGTTGCCGGACGATGCCGGAGCCAGGATTTCGCTCGCAAGCTTCGCCGGCAGGAAGCTTGTTCTTTACTTCTATCCGAAAGACGATACCTCCGGCTGCACCAAGGAAGCGATCGAATTTAATCGCTTGCGGGGCGAATTCAAAAAGGCCGGCGCGGCGATCCTTGGCGTATCGCCCGATCCGGTGGCGAGCCACGCCCGGTTCAAGGCCAAACATAAGCTCGAGCTCGCGCTCGCGTCCGACGAATCGAAAGCCATGCTCGAAGCCTATGGCGTATGGGTCGAAAAGAGCATGTATGGCCGCAAATATATGGGGATCGAGCGCACGACCTTCGTCATCGGCAAGGACCGCCAGATCGCGATGGCATGGAACAAGGTCAAAGTCCCCGGTCACGCCGAGGCGGTGCTCGCGGCGGTCAAGGCGCTTTGAGAGGACCGCCGCGCGGCGCGGGCGCGGACCGCGAAGTTGCAAACATGATTCTGGCTTCCGGAGATGGAGGCTGCGATGGCTCGGAGCAAGGCGGCATTTTCCATTGCTTTAATCGATAGCTGAATTTGAAAAACGCGACTCCTTTAGTCCGCCGCCGTTCGCCCGGACAGGCATACGCCGAAGCCGCGGAGCGAGCCCTATGCCGGCCTTTCGTGGCATGGTAAGGAGCCCTTCGTCGCGCGGGGTTGTTGCTAGGGAGCAGAGTCCGGACGCGCTTCCTCGGAGAGAAAACTAGCATGACAGAGCCCGCACGGATGGATCGAAAAGGCACCGGCTCGAAGCAGAAGGCAAAGGAAGGCGGCAAGGGCGACACCTTGAAGGTCATCGTTCAGGCGCTGCTCATCGCTCTCGTCGTGCGCACCTTTTTGTTTCAGCCGTTCAATATTCCTTCCGGCTCGATGATCCCAACCTTGGATATCGGCGATTATCTTTTCGTCTCAAAATATGCCTACGGCTATTCCAATCATTCGTTTCCGTTCAGCCCCCATTTGTTTTCCGGCAGGATTTTTGGCGCGCCGCCGAAACGCGGCGACGTCGCCGTCTTCAAGCTTCCGAGCGATGGGCAGACAGACTACATCAAGCGGGTGATCGGCCTGCCCGGCGACACAATTCAAATGAGGGAAGGCCGCCTTTACATCGATGGCGAACTCGTGCCGCGCGAGCCTATTGCCAAGGTCCATACCAAGGATTTTTACGGGCGCGAGACCGGTGTCCCGACCTATCGCGAAACGCTGCCCGGCGGAGTCAGCCACACGATCATCGAGATTCAAGGCGACACCGGATACAACGACAATACCCAGGTTTTCGACGTTCCGGCCGGAAATTATTTCATGATGGGCGACAACCGGGACAATTCGACGGACAGCCGGGTTCCACCCGATCAGGGAGGCGTCGGCTACGTGCCATTTGAAAATTTCGTCGGACGCGCCGAAGTGATCTTCTTTTCGGTCAAGGGCGAGCCGGCCTGGATGTTTTGGGAATGGCCGTGGACGGTGCGCGTCGACAGGATGCTCAAATCCGTGAAATAGAATGGCGCGGCAAATCCAGGATGCCGGAGCGCTCGAGGCGCGGATTGGGCACGTTTTCGCCGATCGCGATCTGATCGCGGCGGCGCTGACCCATGGTAGCGCGGCGGCGGGGCGCAAGCGCGAAACCTATCAAAGGCTCGAATTTCTCGGCGACCGCGTATTGGGTCTCGCCGTTTCCTCGATGTTGTACGAAGGGTTTCCCGAGGCCGGCGAGGGAGAACTCTCGCGCCGCCTCGCGGGCCTCGTCCGCAAGGAGAGCTGCGCCGAAGTCGCCCTCGCCTGGGGCGTTGACTCCTGCGTCCGGCTTGGCGAGATCGAACAGCTAACAAGAACTCCCAACATGGCGATTTTGGGCGATGTTTGCGAAGCGATCATAGGCGCGGTTTTTCTCGATGCGGGCTATGACGCGGCGAGGGCCGTCGTGATCGCCGCCTTCGGCGAACGGATGCACTCGCCCGGACGCCCGTTGCGCGATCCAAAGACCGCGCTGCAGGAATGGGCGCAAGCGCGCGGCCTTCCCGCGCCGCTCTATCGCGAGACCGCGCGATCCGGGCCAGACCACGCGCCGGAATTCACGATTTCCGTCGAAGTGTCCGGCTACCGGAATGCCGAGGCGAAGGGATTTGCGAAGCGCCTCGCCGAGCAAGCCGCGGCCGCGGCTTTCATCGCGCGCGAGAGCATCGGCCAGGGTGGCGACGAAGCCGGCCAAAAGGGCGCCTCGTGAACAGCGGACGCAGTGGCGGAACAAGCTGCGGTTTCGTCGCCCTTATCGGCGCCCCGAACGCGGGCAAATCGACGCTGATCAATTGGCTCGTTGGCACGAAGATCTCGATCGTTTCGCGCAAGGTTCAGACGACGCGGAGTTCCTTGCGCGGGATTGCCCTGGAAGGCGAGGCGCAAATCGTTTTCGTCGATACGCCGGGCATATTCGTGCCGAAACGCCGGCTCGACCGAGCCATGGTCGCGGCTGCCTGGGGCAGCGCCGGGGATGCCGATGCGGCCGCGCTGCTCGTCGATGTCCGTAGAGGCATCGATGCCGAGGTCGAGGCCATTCTCGACCGCCTGCCGCAAATCGCCGCCAAAAAGATTCTTGTCCTCAACAAGATCGATACGGTTGAACCGCCAAGGCTTCTCGAACTCGCCGCCAGGCTCAACCACGCGCTCCCCTTTTCGCAAACATTCATGATCTCGGCCTTGCGCGGCCACGGCGCCGCCAAATTCAAGCAGGAACTCGCCGCGCTGATGCCGCCTGGCCCGTGGCTTTATCCGGAAGATCAGATTTCGGACATGCCCTTGCGCCTGCTCGCCGCCGAGATCACGCGCGAAAAACTCTTCGAGCGCCTGCACGATGAGCTCCCCTATTCATCGACGGTCGAAACCGAGCTTTGGCAAGACATGCCGGACGGCTCGGCGCGGATCGAACAGACGATCTATGTGCTGCGCGAAGGCCACAAAAAAATCGTGATCGGCGAAGGCGGCCGGACCATCAAGGCGATCGGGACCGCGGCGCGCAAGGAGATTATCGAGGCGGCCGGACAAAAGGTGCATCTCTTTTTGTTTGTCAAGGTCCGCGAGCACTGGGCCGACGACCCCGAACGCTACCGGGAAATGGGCTTAGAGTTTCCCAAAGGGTGATGCGGTTGGGACCGGTTTTCCTTCAGCGCTATTTTTCCAAAACAGCGGGCTTGCGAACGTTGTCGGCGAGATAACCTTTCCGTTCGATGCCAAGTTCTGCTTTCGTTGCACATGGGCCATGATACGGCGCGCCCGGCCCGCGCTGAAAAACTCTGGCTGCTCCGCAGCTTGCAAATAAAATGATTTAGACTGAAATGGCGCGAAATTGGCGCTCGGATTTTTCGAGAGTTCGGGGGACATGAATGCTTGAAACAGCGGCACACTGGCTGTCTGACCTGCCGACAACTCTTGCGGTGATCGTTTCGATTTTCGTTGGCGCGAGCTTGTCCTCGCTTGGCCTGTTGGCGGCCCATTCGATTTTGCCTCATGGGGTGCGCAGAGCCCACAATGACGTGTCGGGTTTTACCCTTGCGACGGTCGGCACCATTTACGCCGTCTTGCTCGCCTTTGTAGCCGTTGCCGTTTGGCAGAATTTCGCGCAAACCGATAATCTGGTGCAAACAGAGGCCAATCTTGTCGGTGATCTTTATCGCGACACCCCGGCTTTTCCAGAACCTGCGGCCTCGCGATTGCGGCATTATCTTTTCGTCTATGCCGAAATAGTCGTCCAGGACGAGTGGCCGTCGTTGGCTGCCGGGCGCATTTACGAAATCGAAGGCTGGCAGCTGCTCGATAAATTTCACACCGAGCTGGTCCAGGTGCAAGCCAAGGACGAAAGCGTCGCCGTCATGCGCGCGGACGCCGTGAAGACCTTAAATGCGCTTTACGACGCGCGACGTGGCCGTTTTCACGCGGCGAGCACGGAAATGCCCGCGATTCTGTGGTGGAATCTCATCGCTGGCGCGGTAATACTGATGATCTTTACTTATCTTTTCGGCACGCCTCAATTGTGGATGCATGTGGCGATGGTGTCGCTGCTTGGGGCCTTGATCGGCCTTGTCATGGCGCTGGTCGTCCTGCTCAATAATCCGTTCCGGGGGCAGAACCACGTGTCCATAGCGCCATTCCATAGGCTGATGCGGTCGGTTGAGACGATGGCTTACCCGCACGGTTGAGGAATTTGCGACGGTGGCACAGCGCCGTTTATGACCCAAAGCAGAAATTCAATTTGGGAACCCACACCAATGGCATACAGCTTGAGCCCCGGCGGCGCTGGTTCTATGGTGCGAGGACAATCGTGCATCCAAGCCACACGTTTTTCATGACCATCGCCAGCATGACGGGCTTCGCCCGGGCCACTGGGAACGCCGGGCCGTGGCGCCTTGCCTGGGAGCTTAAGTCCGTCAATGCCAAGGGCCTCGATGCGCGGCTGCGCCTGGGTCCTCCGTTCGATACGATCGAGCCGGAAGCGCGCGCAAGACTTTCGCGAAAACTCAACCGGGGAACGATCCATGCGACGCTTGCCGCGCAGCGCGACGCGGCGACGCCCGAGGTTCGCATCAATCAGGATTTGCTGCGAGAACTTGTCGCGGCCCTCACCCGAATTCCGCTGTCCGAGAGGATCGCACCGGCAACCCTCGACGGACTTCTTGGCCTGCGCGGCGTCGTGGAAATCATCGACGCGGCCGAGGACGAGACCGCGATTTTACACGTGCGTGCCGCTGCCCTCGACCTTCTCGACGCAGCACTCGATTCCCTCGTGGCCATGCGGCAAAGCGAGGGCGGCGCGCTTGCCCTGGTGCTCTCGGCACGGCTCGAAAAGATCGCGGTGCTGACGCAAGCGGCCGATATTTGCCCGGCCCGCAAGCCCGAGGCGATCCGGGCGCGCCTCGCGCAATCGCTCACAATGCTTGCCGGAAACGCGAATTTCGACCAGAATCGCTTGCATCAGGAGGCGCTCATGCTGGCGGCCAAGGCCGATATCAGGGAAGAATTGGACCGTCTTGCCGCGCACACCGCCGCGGCCCGCGAGCTTTTGGCGAAGGGCGGCGCGGCCGGCCGCAGGCTCGACTTCCTTGCCCAGGAACTTTCGCGCGAGGCCAATACGCTTTGCGCCAAGTCGAACGACGCGAGCCTGACGGGGCTCGGCCTCGAACTGCGCGTCGAGATCGAGCAATTCCGCGAACAGATCCAGAATATCGAGTAGGAATTTGCAGCGCGACGATCGTTCCGCAAAAGAGCAGACGGCCAGCGGGCGCGGCTTGATGCTGATCCTCTCTTCCCCATCGGGCGCGGGCAAGACGACCTTGACCCGAATGCTGCTCCAGACCAAGGAGCTCGATCTGACTCTGTCGATCTCGGTAACCACGCGGGCGCGGCGTTCGAGCGAAATCGACGGCATTCATTACACATTCATTGGCAAGAAGCGGTTCGCGTCGCTGCGCGATGGCGGCGATCTGCTCGAATGGGCGGAGGTGCACGGCAATTTTTACGGCACCCCGCGCGAGCCGGCCGAACGGGTTCTGCAGAAAGGGCGCGACGTGCTTTTCGACATCGATTATCAAGGGGCGCGGCAGATCAAGCGAGAGGCCGCCGGCGATGCCGTCACGCTCTTTATCCTGCCGCCGTCGATGCAGGAATTGCGCGCGCGCCTCGAACGCCGCGCCGAGGACCGGCCGGACGTCATCGCCAAGCGTTTGAACGAGGCGCGCAACGAAATCCGCCGCTGGACGGACTATGATTACGTGCTCGTCAACGACGATTTGCAAAGCACGTTCGCCGGCCTTTGCGCGATCCTCGCGGCCGAACACCGCCGCACCGCGCGGGCAAGGGAGAGGATCGCCGCTTTCGTCGAAACGCTGCTCGGCGAGACATGATGGGAAGCGCTGCCGAAGGCCGCGCCGGAGCACAAATCCCTAGGGTTAGGACTTAATTAATGATGAGATGATTCAAACGTTTGGCAGTCACCCAGGAAGGGGATGTCAAACGATGAGCGATTTATTTTGGTACAGTGACGAACAGTGGGGGAAGGTTGAACCGCA
>JBATYB010000373.1:0-3600 GCA_049673825.1 Methylocella sp.
ATATGAGGCCGCCGAAGCCCCCCTCGCAGGAGCAGATCGTCTATCGCGCCGAGGCGCTCGCCCGCTTTCAGCGCGCGGCGCAAGCGCGCGCCGGCCTCGTCGAAAGGCTGGTGGCTTTTTGGGCGAACCATTTCTGCGTCTCGGCGGCGAAGAGCAACTTCATCCGGATCAGCGCAGGCGCTTTCGAACGCGAAGCGATCCGTCCGCATGTGCTTGGCCGTTTCTCCGACATGCTGTTCGCCGTCGAGAGCCACCCGGCGATGCTGCATTATCTCGACAACCAACAGTCGATCGGCCCCAATTCTCAAGCGGGACTCCGTCAGAAGCGGGGGCTCAACGAAAATCTCGCCCGCGAGGTCATGGAGCTGCACACCCTCGGTGTCGACGGCGGCTACACCCAGGACGACGTGACCTCGCTCGCCCGGATCCTCACCGGCTGGACGATCGCCGGCCGCACCGGCAAGCTTGGCGAGCCTGGAACCTTTGTCTTTAATTCCAACGCGCACGAGCCCGGCCCGCAGGTCTTGCTTGGCAAAACCTACGCGCCGGAGGGCACAGGGCAGGGCGAGGCGGCGCTTCTCGATCTCGCGCGCCACCCGGCGACTGCAAACCATATCGCGACGAAGCTCTCCCGCCATTTCGTCGCCGACGAGCCGCCGCTGGCGCTCGCCGGGCGCCTCGCCGAGGTCTTCCACGCGACCGATGGCGACCTGATAGCCGTCACGCTGGCGCTGATCGACGCGCCCGAGGCCTGGACCGCGCCGTTTACGAAAATGCGCATGCCTTACGAGTTCCTCGTCGCGGCAATGCGGATCACCGGCCGCATTCCCGAGGATCCGGGCGCGCTGCTCAATCCGTTGGCGAAGCTCGGCATGCCGTTCTGGACCCCCCCCGGGCCGAACGGCTTTCCGGATACCGCGGCCGCCTGGGCCTCGCCGGAAGGCATGAAGCTGCGTCTTGATGTCGCCTCGCAAGCGGCGTCGCGCCTGCGTGACCCGCCCGATCCGCGTGAACTTTTGGACGCGATCGCGGGCGGCGCCGCGTCGGAGGAAACACGGCGGGCCGTGGCGCGGGCCGAAACCAAGCAACAAGGGATTGCTTTGCTCTTAATGTCGCCGGAGGTGCAACGGCGATAATCGCTCTCGCCGGGCCGGCGCCGGCTGGTGCCGGTTTCGGACAGCCACAATGCCGACGTCAGGCCAGCCTCGGCTTCGGAGCGGGCACTGGAAGCGCAATGGATACGTCGCAAGGACCACACCCATGACTCATTTCACCGCTACCCGCCGCAGCCTGCTTGCCGGCGCGGGCGCCGTCTTCACTTGGGCCTATCTGCCACAATTCGCCCGCGCCGCCGGGGGGCGCGATCCGCGCCTCGTCGTCATCATCCTGCGTGGCGCACTCGACGGGCTGTCGGCCGTCGCGCCGGTTGGCGATCCGGATTACCTGGCGCTGCATGGCAAGCTGGCGCTCTCGCTTGGCGGCGACCATCCGGCCCTCCCGCTCGATTCATTCTTCGCGCTCAATCCGGCCATGCCGGCCCTCAAGCGGCTCTACGATCAGAAGCAGGCGGCCATCATTCACGCGGTCGCAAGCCCTTATCGCGACCGCTCGCATTTCGACGGCCAGGACGTCCTCGAAAGCGGTTACCCGGCCCCGGGGTTCACCCGGAGCGGCTGGCTCAACCGCGCCCTCGCCGCGCTGCCGAAAGGCGACCGCGTGGGGGCGTCGAACGGCCTTGGCATCGGACCGGTGACGCCGCTCGTTTTGCGCGGATCCGCGCCGGTGCTCGGCTGGGCGCCGCAGAGCTTGCCGCATGCCTCCGGCGATCTCGCGGCCCGGCTCCTCGATCTCTACGCGCATCGCGATCCGGCCTTGGGCGAGGCGCTCTCTCGCGGCCTTGAAATCGAAAGGATCGCCCTGCGCCAGGGCATGGACGACGGCGCGGCGAAGGCGCGCGCGGGCTACAATACGATCGCCGGCATGCGTCAAGCCGCCCAGGGAGCGGCGAGCCTGATGGCCGCGGACGATGGTCCCCGCATCGCCGCGCTGGCCTTCGAGGGCTGGGACACCCATGCCAACGAAGGCGGCGCGAGCGGCCGCCTTGCGCAATTGCTTGGCGGCCTCGACGGCGCGTTCGAGGAAATCCAAAAGGGCCTCGGCCCGCTTTGGAAAGATACCGCTGTCGTCGCCGTCACCGAGTTCGGCCGCACGACCCGCATTAACGGCACCACGGGCACCGACCATGGCACGGGGACGATTGCCTTCTTGGCCGGCGGCGCGATCGCGGGCGGCCGCGTCATCGCCGATTGGCCGGGCTTGAAGGACACGCAGCTCTATCAAAACCGCGACCTCGCGCCGACGGCCGATCTGCGCGCCGCGCTCAAGGGGGTGCTGACGGACCATCTCGGGCTTTCCACGGCCGCGCTCGGCGATGCCGTCTTTCCGGAATCGTCGCGTGTGAAGCCGATGCAGGGACTCGTCGCGGCGTGACGCGGTCTACAGGTACCGGCGGACATTTTGACGCAGGTTGCGCGCATTTTTGCGCATCGGGCACTTGAATGGTGCCGCTCGAAGGCCGGTGAACTGTGAAGGGTGGTGACGCTTAGCGTGTTGACGTCCAGACGTCAGTACAGTTATACCTTAGCTTATGAACCATCGCGCCGCACCCGGTCTTGTTCGAGATTCCATCGTAGCATATCTCGCGGCGGCGGAAAGCGCATCCATTGCTGAAATTCGCGAAGCCGTTGCCAAGCGCATCGGCGACGTCGGGGGCTCGTCTGTTCGCTCTTATCTCAATATAAATACGCCGGATTTATTTGAGCGCACCGCGCGTGGGCGCTACAGGCTTCGCACGGTCATGGGCGAAGCTGCCACGCCGTCGCCAGTTGCTCACACGCTTGGGCGGGCAAGACTGGTGCAAGCCAATTGCTTTGACTGGCTGCGAGCCTGCGGGCCGCAATCGATTCACGGAATCGTTACCGATCCACCCTATGGCTTTGTAGAATACACTGAGACGGAGCAAGTCAAGCTGCGCAAAGGTCGGGGCGGAGTTTGGCGCATTGCGCCATCGTTCGACGGCCACCAACGTGCGCCCCTGCCCCGGTTCACGGTTCTGAACGATGGCGACCGGGCCGCGATGTATGATTTTTTTTTCGAGTTTGGAAAACTAGCGCTTCGGGTGACTGTACCGGGAGCTAATGTTTTGGTAGCGAGCAATCCGCTGTTGGCTCACGTCGTTGCCAATGCCATGAATGCGGCAGGTCTTGAATTACGTGGCCATCTCGTGCGACTTGTGATGACCATGCGCGGCGGGGACCGACCAAAAAACGCACACGAGGAATTCCCGGACGTGAGCGTCATGCCGCGTTCAATGTTCGAGCCGTGGCTGGTGCTGCGTCACCCGCTCGATGGCCGCGTGCAGGACAATCTGCGCAAGTGGCGCACAGGCGGATTTCGCCGCCCGTCGTTAGATCGACCGTTTGGCGATGTCATCAAATCGCATCCGACCCCGAAGGGCGAAAAGGTGATCGCCAAGCATCCATCGTTAAAGCCGCAAGCTTTCCTGCGAGCCGTTGTCCGTGCCCTGCTGCCTCTTGGAAG
>JBATYB010000374.1:0-2637 GCA_049673825.1 Methylocella sp.
TGCGGTTCAACCTTCCCCCACTGTTCGTCACTGTACCAAAATAAATCGCTCATCGTTTGACATCCCCTTCCTGGGTGACTGCCAAACGTTTGAATCATCTCATCATTAATTAAGTCCTAACCCTAGCCCCATGTCTCGCGGAAGAATACGTCGATGAACGCGGATTCTGCGGAAGTCTCCTTCAAATCCTTGCGCTTGGCCCATAAGGCGAGGCGATCCAGGGCTTTTTCGTTGTCGGCATCCTGCCATGCGCGGTACTCCAAATCCCAATGCGACCGCAGAAAGCTCTTCGAAACTAAAGGCAAACTGCAGGTCACTCATTGGGGATTCCGCCCGCTTGCGCGAGTCACTGAAGTCTAAAATTCGACTCGGCACTTACGACTCAGCCCGTCATTGATGGATAATAAAGGACCCTTCCAATGAAATCGATGCCCAACTTTTTGAGACGGTTGCTCGCCGCGGTTGTTTTTGGCTTTGCCGCCACTTCACCAGCCGCCGCGCTGGAACCGTCGGCGGCGGAAACGGCGACAGGTCCGGCGACAAAGGCCGGGCAACAAAATGTGGACGCCGGGCACGCGCAAGCGCCCACGGTTGCGCCCAATTCCCTGCCCGCCGCCGTGACGACCTCCCATACGATCGAGCTTCCAGGACGCAGCCTGCGCTTCAAGGCGATTGCCGGGCCGATCCGCTTGAGCGACGCCGAGAGCCTCGCCCCCAAGGCCGATATCGCCACCACGGCCTTCATTCTCGACGATGCCGATTCCGCCAAGCGCCCGGTCACATTCGCGATCAATGGCGGGCCCGGCGCCGCCTCCGCCTGGCTCGATCTAGGCGGCATGGGGCCTTGGCGGCTGCCTCTCGATCGTGCATCGCCTTCGCCGTCGGCGCCTCCGGTCACGATCGACAATGCCGATACTTGGCTCGATTTCACCGATCTCGTTTTCATCGATCCGCCCGGAACGGGCTATAGCCGCATTTTGGCAAAGGGCAATGAAACACGCCGCCACTTCTATTCGGTCAACGGCGACATAGAGGCGCTGGCGGTCACGATCCGGAAGTGGCTCGCCGCCAACAAGAGGCTCGACAGCCCCAAATTCATCGTCGGCGAGAGCTATGGCGGCTTTCGCGCGCCAAAACTCGCGCGGCGGCTGGAGGACGAGGAAGGAATCGGCGTCGCGGGCCTTGTGTTGATTTCACCGGTGCTCGATTTTAGCTGGTTCGACGGCGCCAACAATCTCCTCGCTTTCGCGACGCGGCTGCCTTCGCAGACGGCCGTCGCGCGGGGGCTAGCGGGACCCGGCGGGCGCGCGACCCTCTCCGATGTGGAAGCCTATGCGGCGGGCCCGTACCTCGCCGATCTCCTGCGCGGCGAGCGCGATTCCCAGGCGCTTTCGCGCATCGCAGAAAAGGTCGCGAGTTTCACCGGCCTCGATGCAGCGCTCGTCCGCAAGCTCGGCGGGCGCATCGACGTGGCGACCTTCGCACGCGAGAAGGATCGCGCGAGCGCCAAGGTCACGAGCCTTTACGATGCGCGCGCCAGCGGTTTCGATCCGTCGCCTCATGCCGCTGTAAGCGATTATTCCGATCCTATTCTCGACGCGATCAAGACCCCGCTCGCGAGCGCAATGGCGGATCTCACCGGCAATCGTCTCGGCTGGACGGTCGAGGCACGCTATGAGATCCTTAACGAAAACGTCAACCGCGCGTGGGACTGGGGCAGCGGCCGCGGCCGCGCGGAGGCGCTGTCCGATCTAAAACGCGTCATGGCTCTCGATCCTTCGTTGCGCGTGCTCGTCGCGCATGGCCTCGCCGATCAAGTCACCCCCTATTTCGCTTCGAAGGTTCTGATCGACCAAGTGCCCCCGATGGGCGATCCGGACCGCCTGCGCCTCAAGGTTTATGGAGGCGGCCACATGCTCTATCTCGACGCCAAATCCCGCGCCGGCTTGCGGGAAGACGCGCGGAAATTGATCGTGGGGAACTAGGGTCCGTACCCAATTGAATTGAACCTCGCGTCATGATTCAAGCTCGTCAGGAGGGCGTGATTCGTGGCGGACAATTTCTGGCTCAGCGATGAGCAATGGGCGGCGATCGAGCCGCATCTCCCGATGGTCCACACCGGACCTGAGCGCAAGGACGATCGCCGCGTCATCAGCGGGATCATCCATCGGTTGCGCGAGGGCTGCCGTTGGCGTGCGCTTCCCGACGAACATGGACCGCATACGACGGTCTTCAACAGATACAACCGCTAGAGCCGGCGCGGTCTTTGGCAACGGATCTTCGCGGCGCTCGTTGCCGGCGGCGATCCCCCAGCGCTCACGATGATCGACAGTTCGGCGGTCAAGGCGCATCGCTCGGCGAGCGGCGCCAGAAAAAGGGGGCGCAAAATCAAGCCATTGGCCCTCATCCTGAGCCTGCCGAAGGACGCGCGGCGGGCGCACGACAAAAATCCATGCGCTCGTCGACGAAGAAGGCCGTCCGCACGCCTTCCTGCTGACCGGCGGACACGTCGCCGACATCAAGGGCGCCGCGTCCTTGCTCGCGGCGACCGCGCCAAGCGAACGGTTGATCGGCGACAAAGGCTACGACGCGGATCATTTGCGCCTCTTCCTGCAAACACGCGGCACGACATCGGTG
>JBATYB010000375.1:0-6140 GCA_049673825.1 Methylocella sp.
ATTCGCCAAGCACTCTGCGCACGAGGTCGATCGTGTTCTTCGCGCTGAGTTTGCGCATGATGTTTTCGCGGTGAAACTCGACGGTGCGCGGGCCGATGCCAAGCACGCGCGCGGCTTCCTTGCTGGAGGCTCCCCTCACGATTTGAGCCAGCGTCGCGATCGAGCGACCTCTAATCCGGGAAATGCTTTTTCCAACCGACGATGATGATTCCCACGACCTCGTTACGAATGAGAACCTGATTGCGGGTCGTGACCGCGTTCTGCACGCAGTTCAGCCGCTCGGCCATCTTGAAATAAAGCGATGACGCCGCTCCCCACCGTATCGGCGATGATACGATGACCGCGCCGGCCCAATGCACCAAAGCCTCGTAAACTTGGTCCATCTCGTCATTCGCATCGATCTGGGTGATCGAGCAAGCCCAGGTGCAGGCGTGCGCGGCCTTCGAGGAGGAACCCTCGCAGACGCGGAAGTTGAGATCATTCAGCGTGATCACACGCGTCTCGGCGCCAGGTTCGTGGGCGGCTTTAATGCATGATCAAGCAGATGGCCGGTGCCTGAGAAGCGCGGGTTTGCGGCGTCCGTCACCGTCGTCGCGATACCGGCAACGCGCAGGAGTCCGGCTGCGCGCTCGACCTCGCGTGACAGCGGGTGCGGTTCGTGCGGGTTCTTGGCACGCTTGCTGCCGGCGGCACGGTTGACGAGAACGCGGCCGTTCTCGACCTTCCCCGGGTAGGCGGAACGCGGTCCCGCTCGAAACTAGCTCGCCGGCGCCGCCGCGGCGGTGGAACTTCCAGTTAGGCCAAGGGCAGACGATATAGTCGCCATCCAGGCGGCCCTCGCCAAACGGCCCGCCGGAGTGGCTGCATGTATTCGAAACCGCGCCGAATTTCCCATCCTTGAGAGATATTGCAAGCTCGCTGTTCGCTGCCTTGATGTGTCTGAGCGGCGGCCCGGAAGCCTTGTCGCGGGAGCCGATGCCGACCCAGTTTTCATCTCCGGCCATATGACTATTTTTCTTTTCGCATACGAGGAGTGAAAGTGATGCCGACCAGTAATCCTTCTGGTGAGATAAAACGAGTGACAGTTTGGCCCCAGGGTTCTTTCTTGTTCTTGACAAGAATTCGATATCCCCGTGAGTCGAGATCCGCCGTTGCCTCTTCTACGCTGTCAACATCGAACTCCAACTATGCTTGTGGGACGGGAATGTCTACAGGCCACGAATCGCTACCAAAACATGAGTGCGCCGCCTGGGAAAGAGGCCACAAGGCGAAAGTTTTTGCACCCTGAAGAGCTTCCGTATGATGATACCCGCCACTCTCCTCTCTGAAAGGAATGCCGAGGACTTCACCGTAGAATTTGCGACTTTCGGCAGTCTCGCGGACAACTGGACCAAAACCTGCGATGAGCAGAACCTTTATGTTGCCCGCAACCTGCATGCTACGTCCCCTTCCTCATTTACGGTCGCTGCGGTCCTTGTGATTCCGAGCTTTTCGTACACTTGGATCGCACCATTGCGCAAGGCCGATGATTCCATGCTCCCAATTGTCTTAATCGATGCGCAAGCCTATCGTTTCGTCAAAATACGTCCGTGGTCTTAAAGACTCGGATTCGTCAAATCGCCCGCGGCGGCGGCTCGGCAAAACTCTGCCGGCGCGAGATCATCGCCGATCTCGATTGGGCATGATAGCGAAACAGCGAGACGGACAGGGGTGCGGCGGCCATGGGCGGATCGGATTGGCGGCCCCTTCGAGGCGTCGACCAGCGCCGGCTGAGCCTGGCCCGCCTGCAAGCCCATCATGCGGCGCAGTGGCTCGCGCGAGCGGCGCGCGCCTATGTTCCACCGCAGCCAAACGACGGCCACACAAATCTCGGTTGGGACGACACCCTCGACGGCTTTACGACCCATCGGCTGACAAACGGCATGCATCTAAGCTTGAAAATTTCCGATCTCACGCTCGTATTGCATGGCGACGAGAAGACGGCACGCGCGGAATCTTTCTCTCTTAACGGCCGCGCGGATGCGCAGGCGCGCCAATGGCTGGGCGAGCAACTCCGCGCGAGAGGCCTCGATCCGCATGCTCTCGACGCGCCGTCACCCTATGAGATTCCCGCGCGCGCGGTCACCCAGGGCGCCGCCTATGGCGTCGCGGATTTGGCGGATTCCCTGCTCGAGCTTTCTGCCTGGTTCGGCAATGCCGAATTTTCGCTCGTCCGCGTCCAAAGACAAATGATTGAGCGCAAGCTGGCGGCCTCGGACGTGCGCTGCTGGCCGCACCACTTTGATCTCGCCACTTTGGCTTCGTTCCCGGCGCGGGACGCTGCCGCCACAGGCTATGCCGGTGCTGGGCTTTCGCCCGGAGACGAGTATTACGACGAGCCCTATTTCTATGTGTCGGTCTATCCCCAGCCGGACAGTGCGGCGCTGCCGCGCCTGCCAAAACTCGGCCATTGGCATACGCACGAGTTCACGGCGGCTGTTGTGCCGGCTCATCGGATTGTTGCGGCCGATAATCCAAAAGCCGCGGCCGATGAATTCCTCAAGGCCGCGATCGACGTCGCGATCAATATCTTGAGCTGAGGTGACGGCTCTTCTCTATTCGACGGGCAATAAGCGTTCCCGTGTTATGTTCCGTCGAGTTCGGCGGTTTCGTCTCCATCCATGGCTGCTTAGCGCCGTTGCTAGGGAGAAGACTTGCCGGCGCGCCTAAATGTTCCGGTTGCCTTGCGAATTTCTCACGGGCATCGCGATCTCGCCGCCGCGTGCGCGATCGAAGAGAAAGAACGATGCTGCTTCGCAAGGATGGCCTTGACGTGATCACCGTTCCGCAGCCGAGCCACGCCTGGCTTTCCGGCCAGATGGCCCGCGCCTGGGGGAACCGGCACTTCGCGGCGCCAACGCCCTATGACGAGGTTTGCCTCGCTGCCGAGCAGCACGACATTGGCTGGCTGGACTGGGAAATGAGGCCCGCGCTCGATGCCGGGACCGGCCTTCCACAGGAGTTTTTCCGCGTGCCGTCGAAGCTGCACATTGCGCTCTGGCGCGAAGGTGTGCGCCGTGCTCGCATATTTGGGCGCTATCCCGCGCTCTTGGTCTCGCTTCACGCCGATACGATCTACGCGCAATATTTCAACTTCAATAAGGCGAGTCCGGAGAGCGCGGAGGCCGTGCGCGCTTTTCTCGACGAACAGCATCGCTTTCAGGCGCGGACGGCGGCCTCCATGCGGGCCGATCCGAAGCTCGCGGAGCAGGCATCGCCGCAATCCATCGAGCATAACCGGGTGTTGATCGCGGCCCTCGACCGGATGTCGCTCGAAATCTGCCGGGGCGTGACAAAAGAAATCAAGATCCCCAATGTGCCAACCGCGGGGGCCGCAACGACAGAACTTCTTATGCGGCCAAGCGCCGGCGAAGGCCTCGTCCTCGATGATCTCGTCCTTCATCCTTGGCCTTTCCGGACGGCCAGCGTCGCGGTCCGCGCCGAAGGCAAGCGCCTGCGCGGCCGGTTCGCGACGGAGGCAGACCTCCTACAGGCGCTGGACGAGGCGGAACCAGCGCTGGTGACCGCCGTGCTGCACAGGGCTTGAGGCGGCCTATCCCTTTCGCCGGACCGGCTCTGAGAATGCTTCCGCCGTGCGGGAAAATGCTAAAGACCAATGCGAACTTCCCAAAACCCTGGACGGGAATGGCGCCTCCTCTACTGCTCTTGCAGGATATTGCGCTGACCTTCGGCGGCGGGCCTTTGCTGGAGGGCGCCTCGCTTTCGGTCCCGGCGGGAGAACGCCTATGCCTCGTCGGCCGCAATGGCTCGGGCAAATCGACGCTTCTGAAGATCGCGGCGGGCCTCGTCGAGCCGGACAGCGGGACGCGTTTCCTGCAGCCGGGGGTCAACTCGCGTTATCTGCCGCAGGAGCCCGATCTTTTTGGCTACCCCACGGCCCGCGCGTATGTGGAGGCGGGCCTTGGTTCAATTGGCGATCCGCATCGCGCAACGAGGCTTTTGAACGAATTAGGGCTAAGCGGCGAGGAAGATCCGGCGCGGCTTTCGGGCGGCGAGGCCAGGCGCGCCGCGCTTGCGCGCGTGCTCGCGCCCGAGCCGGATATTTTGCTTCTCGACGAGCCGACCAATCATCTCGATCTGCCGGCGATCGAATGGCTCGAGGCGGAGCTCGAAGCCGCGCGGTCCGCGCTCGTCATCGTCAGGCATGACCGCAGATTCCTGCAAAAGCTTTCACGGAGCACGGTCTGGCTCGATCGCGGCCGGACCCGTTTTTGTCCGCGCGGGTTGTCCGAATTCGAGGCTTGGCGCGACCTTGCGCTCGAAGACGAAGCGCGCGCGCGGCATAAGCTCGATCGCAAGATCGCCGCCGAGGAACACTGGCTGCGTTATGGCGTCACCGCGCGGCGCAAGCGCAATCAGAAACGTCTCGAAGGCCTTGCGGCGATGCGTGCCGCACGGCGCCGGCGGGGCGCCTTCACTGGATTGAAGCTCGAAGCAAGCGAGGCGGATATCTCCGGCAAGCTCGTTATCGAAGTTAAGGACCTAGCTAAATCTTTTGGCGAGCGCGTGATCGTCAAGAATTTCTCGACCCGCATCCTGCGCGGCGATCGTCTCGGCCTGATCGGCGCCAATGGCGCGGGCAAGACGACGCTCGTCAACCTCCTGACCGGCGCCTTGGCCCCGGACCGTGGCTCCATCCGGCACGGCGCCAATCTCGTGCTGGCGACGCTCGACCAGGGCCGCGCGCGCCTCGATCCGGAAACGGTCTTGCAGGACGCGCTCACCGGCGGCAGCGATTTCGTCGAGATCAACGGCGAGCGCAAGCACGTCGTCGGGTATATGAAGGATTTTTTGTTCGGCCCGGAACAGGCGCGCACGCCCATCGGACGTCTCTCGGGAGGCGAGCGCGGAAGGCTGATGCTCGCGCAGGCCCTGGCCCGGCCATCCAATCTCCTCGTCCTCGACGAGCCGACCAACGATCTCGATCTCGAAACCCTCGATCTCTTGCAGGAAATGCTCGCCGGCTACAAAGGGACCCTGCTCATCGTTAGCCATGATCGCGATTTTCTCGACCGGGTGACGACATCGGTGCTCGTTGCGGAGGGTGGCGGTCTCTGGATCGAATATGCCGGCGGCTATTCGGACATGGTGGCGCAACGCCGCGCGGGGGTTGGCGCGTCGCCGGTTTTGGCCGCGCCCAGGGCTTATAGGGACAAGCCCAAAACCGCAGCCGTTCAAGTGCAAAGGGCGAAGCCGCGCCTCTCTACAAGGGAAAGGCACGTCCTCGATAATCTGCCGGCGCGCATCGAAGAATTGCATGCGCTCAAGGCAAGGCTCCAGTCCCTGCTCGACGATCCTAAGTTTTACGCGCGTGACCCTGCGAAATTCGCGGAAGTTTCGGCGGCATTCGCGAAAGCCGTGGCGGCGTTGGCCGAGGCCGAAGGGGAATGGCTCCGGCTTGAAATTTTACGCGAGGAGAGTGCGGGCTAGAGCGGCACCGCTAGTGGTGCCGGATCATTTCGATTAGTACTTGCCGCAACTCTTTGAGCTGAGCGATACTTCCGATCAAATGCTCGATTGATGCAGGAAGCGCTCTCGCGAATTTCCAAGCGCCGTGGATGCCAGGCTCGCGCGGTTCCCAATCAACCGCCACCGCCCGCGCGGCAACGGATCCTCGGATTCGGCCCAGAGAATTGCGTGGCCTGTGGCTCAAATACAACAGTTCCCCTATTGACTATAGTTAGTCTACCATATTACTTGTTTTATGGTGGCTTGCCGCAAACGTCGCGTGAACGGAGAGGCCCCGAGGGTCCTTGGGGGAGGGGGATTTGAAATGAGTTTCATCAAGCGTCTTCTTCTGGCTTCGGCCGCGAGCCGGGCGTCGGTAGCTGGTTTGCCGGGCGCCCGCGCCGCCGGCCTTCCGGCGCCGAAACAGCGCCGGGGGAATGTGTCCGCCGCCAAATTGTCCTAGGTTTCCGGCGATACGAAGGGGAAAAGCCAATGAAATTGCGAGACAAGAACAAGACCCTCGCGGCTGTTGCGGTGGTTGCTTTTGCAACCCATGCGGGGGCGGCGCGGGCAGAGGACATATCCGCCGAGATTCACCTGCTCAAGGAGCAGGTGAAGCAGCTAGAACCACT
>JBATYB010000376.1:0-7340 GCA_049673825.1 Methylocella sp.
GGTAATGTCTGGGAACATCGCCGCCTCGATCCCCATGAAACTGGCGACCGGCCAAGCGGCCAATAAAACAAAAGGCAGAGATGAAATAATACTGGCGCCAAAATAAATCACCATCAGAACGTGGAAATAGCACCGCGTAAGAGCGCGATGTGGCTTCAGCCGCGCCGGGAAGAGTGGCAAATTTCCGGGGTCCCGCGCCCAAAATCTCGCGCGGCTTTAAATTCCCTCGACGAGGGGCGGGGTCCAAGCCTTGCTCTCGGTGGGGTGTGGATTTAATAACGCGCGGATGCGCAAAAGAAACGCGGCAACCAAGAGTCCGGCGGCCAAACTTTTGGACAGCGCCACTTCCGGGCCCGGAACGAAGCTGAATACGCCAGCCAAAAAAAACCCCGGGCGCGCCACGAAACCGCAAGCCGCACGGCAAATGCCGCCGGACCCGGCAAGGGTGGCCGAGATTTTCCGCCGCTTCGAAGCCGCCAATCCGCTTCCAAAAGGCGAGCTCGACTATGTGAACGCCTTCACCCTGCTCGTCGCGGTCGTGCTTTCGGCGCAAGCGACCGACCAAGGCGTCAACAAGACCACGCCCGCGCTTTTCGCCGTGGCCGGCAGCCCAGACAAAATGGCGGCGCTCGGCGAGGAAAAGCTCCAGGACATGATCAAGACGATTGGCCTTTACCGCGCCAAGGCAAAAAACGTGATCGCCTTGTCGCGGCGGCTCGTCAAGGATTTCGATGGCGAGGTGCCACACAGCCGCGAGGCGCTCGAAACGCTCCCCGGAGTAGGCCGCAAGACCGCCAACGTGGTCTTGAATATTGCTTTCGGCGCGCCGGCGATCGCCGTCGACACGCATATTTTCCGGGTCTCCAACCGCATTCCCCTTGCGGCCGGCAAGACGCCGTTTGAGGTCGAATGCGGGCTTGAGAAAATCATTCCCGCTGCGTACAAGCCCCATGCGCATCATTGGCTGATCCTGCATGGCCGGTATATCTGCAAGGCCCGCCGCCCGGAATGCGAACGCTGCCTGATCTCCGATCTCTGCCGGTGGCCGGACAAGCGGGCCTGATTTACGCCGCGCGCATTCCGCCGGGGCGCATGAGAACTTCGAGCGAGGCGAAGCGGCGATCCGCTGCCATGGCGAGGAGTCCAACGATGGCACCCCGCCATTCGCGCGCGGACCGGAATGCTCCCGCCTAACACCCTGCCACGCGGGTGCAAAGTAGGTCATACGACAATCGTCAGCCGCTGCGCGGCGCGGGTAATGCCGGTATAGAGCCAGCGGTTGCGGTGTTCGCGAAACGCGAAGCTTTCGTCGAACAAAACCACGTGGTTCCATTGCGACCCCTGCGCCTTATGCACGGTGAGCGCATAGCCGTAATCGAACTCATCCGACGCGCGCCGGATTTCTGGGCTTAGACTTTCTTCCATTCCTTGAAAGAATTCCGGCAGCACGCCGATGCGCAGCGGCTTGCGGGCCGGATCGTCCTCCGGCACAATGTTCAGCGCGAGCTTCTTCTTGCGCGTTGGCGCGGTGGTCTTGACGAGCCAGATCCCGCCGTTCAAGAGACCCTTGGTCTTGTCGTTTTTGAGACAGACCAGCTTGTCGCCCGCTTGCGGAAAAACATCGGCGTGCCCGAATAGCTCGCGCATCCTTTTGTTGTACGAGTGGCGGGTGCGGTTGAGGCCAACGAGCAGCTGATCGGCCGCTGTCACCGTGCCGGAATCGATGTCCCGCCGCTCTGTGACGAGGCTCTCGCCGTAAGCGCCGAGAGAAAGCCTTCCTCCTTCGCGCACAAGCATGGACATTTTGATGATCGGATTGTCCACCGCTTGGCGATGCACCTCGGTCAGCATCACGTCGGGCGGGCCTTCGGTGAAGAACCCCCCGCCCTTGACGGGAGGCAATTGCGCCGGATCGCCTATGACCAGCACCGGCTTGCCGAACGACAAGAGATCGCGGCCGAGCTCCGCATCGACCATCGAACATTCGTCGATGATGACGAGGCTCGATTTCGTAACGGCGCTGTCTTCGTTAAGAACGAAGGAAGGCTCTTGCGTGTCGGTCCCTCGCAGCCGGTAGATCAAGCTGTGGATCGTGCGCGCGTCCTTGCAGCCCTTGGAACGCAAAACGAGCGCGGCCTTGCCGGTGAAAGCCGCGAAGGTGACACCGCCATCGATATCCTCGGCGATTTTCTTGGCGAGCGTGGTCTTGCCGGTGCCCGCATAGCCGAAGAGCCGGAACAATTGCGGCTCGCCGCGTCTCAACCATTCTGCGACGGCTTTCAGCGCAGCCTCTTGCTGCGGGGGCCAAATCATGCCCATGCCGTTCCGGAGCTCATCGGATTTTGCTCATCTCTCGAGGTGCCTATCCGTTCATAACACGAGGGTCCGCATCGCCTAGCATCGCGGGAGGCGGGAGCCCGGCGATTCAATTCCCGGCGCGATCCCGTGGCCGCCCAGAACCGGCGTGCGGCTCGGAACAGCCCGCAGACAAATACGCGGCCGTGTGGGAAACCAACCCGCGCATAGGAGTGCGGCCGTCCTCGCGGCACCTCGTCAAGCCGGCACGTGTTTCCCTGACGAGGCAACGTATTTCCGCCAGCCTTCGGCGCGAAGCCGGCAGGCCGGGCACGAACCGCAGCCATGGCCCCAATCGTGCCTGATCGCGCGCTCGCCGAGATAGCAGCTATGCGTCGACTCGACGATTAGAGCGACGAGCGCGGTTCCGCCGAGCGTTTCCGCGAGGCGCCAGGTCGCAGCCTTGTCGAGCCACATCAAAGGAGTTTCAAGAACAAAACGAGCATCCATGCCGAGATTCACGGCGAGTTGCATGGCTTTCACGGTATCGTCGCGGCAATCCGGATAGCCCGAAAAATCCGTTTCGCACATGCCGCCGACAATATGCTTGAAGCCGCGCCGGTAGGCGAGCGCCGCCGCCAGGCTCAGGAACATAAGGTTGCGGCCAGGGACGAAGGTATTGGGCAAGCCGCGCGCATCGGTGGCGATCTCGACGTCGTGGGTCATTGCCGTTGTGGAGATTTGCGCCAGGGCCTCGATTCGGATCAGGTGGTCCTCGCCGAGGCGCTCGCGCCAAGCGGGGAAATTTTGACGAAGCGATTCGCGGATCGTGGCGCGCTGGTCGAGCTCGACGCGATGCCTTTGGCCGTAATCGAACCCGATCGTCTCGACCTGCGCATATCGATCGAGCGCCAAGGCAAGACACGTCGTCGAATCCTGGCCGCCGGAAAACAGGACGAGCGCCCCCGCCGCAGCCCCGGTCATCGCACGGCGCCCGCCCGGCCCGGCGGAACAGGAAAAGCCACTCCGGCATGCCGTCTTGCGATGCGTCCGCGCGGTCCGGCCAAAATAGCGCTTCCCGAACGTCCTCGTCCCCGCAAATGAAAGGAGCCTGAACATCCTTTCGCGCGCCATCGTGGCGAGACCCGTGTGAATACGGTGGCCCGGGCAATCACTGCGCGAGCGCTTGCTCCAACATGGCGCGCCACGCCGCCTCCGTCGAATCCGGCGAAAAGTATACAAGACTCTTTTCGAAGCGCGGACAAGCTCGCTTGCCGTTCCCGTTGTCTCACGTGCGCACGGCGCCGCATTCCATCCGCGATCTCGTCCGTGTTCAAGCAGTCGACAAGAATAGCGGCGTCACCCGCGATCTCATGCAAAGCATCCCCTCTCCTCGGCAATGGAACGAGACCACGGGAAATGGCCTCGGCCAAGGGCGAGCCAATGCCTTCAAGCAGGCTCCGCAATACAAATCGGCTCGCGTGCGCGTAAAGCCGACGAGGCTGCTTGCCGTTCACAAAGCCCGGCAAAATGACAGCGGGCGTTTTGCCGGCGGCCTCTACGACCGCGCCAAATCCCTGTTCCGGGCCGCCGCGGACGACGTAACAATATCCTTCGTCCGCGAGTTTGGATTGTGCGAATGCTTCAATTGACCGAAGTAGGTTACTCCGCGATCCGAGGCTGCCGAGCGTTAACAATAAGCGTTGCGGCGCCGCCTCGATTGGCACCTCGGGGCAGGATTCGACGCCCCCGCGCAATGCCGGATAGATAAGTTTCATGGAGGGATAATCGTTGCCATGGAGATTCACGAAATTGGTCATCGAACTCTCGCTTACGAAAACCAATAGGAGTTGTGCTTCGTTGTCCGTTCATTGGATTTAAACTCTCGTCTTCAGACCGGAAGAGGCCTTAGCCGCTTTTATGTTCATAGGCTGACTCCTTAAGCCGCGGCGTTTAAGAAGTCAGTCTATGAGCTACACAAGCGGGAGTCACACGGTTTTTCACCTTCGCTACCCGATCGTCCGGATCACGAAGGATCGTTCCAAAATACTGGAAGGCGCGCTGCGGGAGCGGATACGAACGACGATCCGAAAGGTGTGCAAAGAACTGGGCGTTCAGTTCGTCTCCGTCGTTTTGCCGCGAGAACATGTCCCTATGTTGGTGGAAATCCCGCCGCATATTGCGATCGGCGACTTCGTCCGGAGCGTCAAGGGCCGGCTTGGCGCGTCCAGGCCATTCGCCAACGCACGCGCGATCGATCCTTCAAAGGGCGAAAAACCTCGTTGACGATGCCGGTCCGGGCCGCGCTTGCGTCCTTCGCCGCATGCGGCCATGTTAGCCGCCATGGCAATTCCCTTGGATCATGCACCAGGTCCGGCGCGGCTTGGCGGCAACAGCCTGGCTCGGCTCAACGAGCGCTCGCGCGAAATATTCCGGCTGATCGTCGATACCTACCTCGCGCATGGCGAGGCGGTTGGATCGCGCCACGTCGCGCGGCTTTTGCCGGCGCCGCTGTCGCCGGCCTCGGTCCGCAACGTGATGCAGGATCTCGAAGAGATCGGCTTGATCTATGCCCCGCACACCAGTGCGGGGCGGCTCCCCACCGAGCTGGGCTTACGCTTTTTCGTCGATGCGCTGCTCGAATTAGGCGACGTTAGCCAGGAGGAACGCGACCGGATCGAGGCGCAGGTTAAAGCGGCCTCGCAGGAGCAAACCTTGGAAGGGCTGCTTGGCGACGCGATGATGATGTTGTCGGGTTTGACCGGCGGCGCGGGGGTCGTGGTCGCCACCAAGGAAAATGCGCGGCTCAAACATGTCGAGTTCGTCCGGATCGAGCCGGAGCGCGCCCTCGCCGTGCTGGTCGCCGAGGACGGTTCGGTCGAAAACCGGATCCTGCAAATACCGGCGGGGCTGCCGCCGTCCGCCTTGTGCGAAGCCGGCAATTTCCTCAATGCGCGGATTAGGGGCCGCACCTTGCAGGAGGTCAAGTGCGAGATCGAGGCCTCGCGCAAGCTCGCCGAGGCAGAACTTGGAGAATTGACGGCGCGGCTTGTCGATGCGGGCCTGGCGAGCTGGGCGGACTTCTCCGCGCATGGCCCGCAGCTGATCGTGCGGGGACAGGCCAATCTTCTCCAGGACCTCACCGCGATCGAGGATCTCGAGCGGGTCCGCTTGCTTTTCGCCGATCTCGAAACAAAGAAGGACGTGATCGAATTGTTGAGCCGGGCCGAAGGCGGCGACGGCGTCCGCATTTTCATCGGCTCGGAAAACAAGCTCTTCTCGTTGTCGGGTTCCTCGATGATCGCCGCGCCGTTTCATGACCGGGAGCAGCACATCGTCGGCGTGCTCGGCGTGATCGGTCCGACGCGGCTCAATTACGCACGGATCGTGCCGATGGTGGACTTTACGTCCAAGGCCGTCGCGCGCCTCCTGCAATCGCGCTAGGCGGTCCGGCATCCCCCGCCCAAGCCCAGCCGGAGCCGCGGTTTCACGCGGCGCGCAGCTGCCTGGTGGTATCGATGCGGTAGGTGAGCGCCTCGGCGAGATGCAGGCGCCCGACCTCGCCGGCGCCGTCGAGATCGGCGATCGTGCGGGCAAGTTTCAAGACCCGATGAAACCCCCGCGCGGAAAGATGGAGGCGGTCCGAGGCTTCCCTGACCAAGGCGAGGCCCCCGGCGTCGAGCTGCGCCATCGCCTCGATGACATTGGCGGGCGCGGCGGCGTTGGAGAGGATCCCCGGAAGACCGAGTCCGGCATAACGCTTAACCTGGATATTTCGCGCGGCGGCGACGCGTTCCGCGGTCTCCCTTGAACCCTCGGCGGGAGGCGGCAGCATCAGATCGGCGGCGGCGACTGCCGGTACCTCCACGTTGAGATCGATACGGTCGAGCAAGGGGCCGGACAGGCGCGCCTGATATTGCGCGATGCAGCGCGCGTTGGGTTGCCGGTTGCAGGTAAAGCCGGGCTCGCTCGCATGGCCGCACCGGCAGGGATTCATCGCCGCCACGAGCTGAAACCGCGCCGGGTAGACGATGCGGTGGTTCGCCCGCGCGATCGCGACTTCGCCGGTTTCAAGCGGCTGCCGCAGGCTGTCCAAAACCTGCGGCTGGAATTCCGGCAATTCGTCGAGAAACAAAACACCATGATGGGCGAGCGAAATTTCGCCGGGCCGCGCGCGCGTGCCGCCGCCGACAAGCGCCGCCATCGAGGCCGAATGATGCGGCGCGCGGAACGGCCTTTTATCGGTGAGCGCGCCGCCCGCGAGATCCCCGGCGATGGAGTGGATCAGCGAAACCTCGAGCAGCTCGCGCGGGCTGAGCGGCGGCAGGATCGAGGGCAGCCGCGCGGCGAGCATCGATTTTCCCGCTCCCGGCGGACCGTTCAACAAAAGATTGTGCCCCCCGGCGGCGGCGATTTCGAGCGCGCGTTTGGCGCTTTCCTGGCCCTTGATGTCGCAAAGGTCCGGCTGCGTTCCCACTTGTCCCCGCACGGCCGGCCGCGGCCGCGCCATGACTTGGGTGCCCTTGAAATGATTGGCGAGCTGGATCAACGAAAGCGGGGCCAGCACATCGATGTCTTGTGCCGCCCAGGCTGCCTCCGGGCCGCTCGCGTGCGGGCAGATGAGCCCGTGGCCACGCGCATTCGCGGCAATTGCGGCGGGGAGCACGCCAGCGACCGCGGTGATCGTTCCATCGAGCGCAAGCTCGCCGAGGACGGTGTAATTTGCAAGAGAGTCCGGCGGAATGGCGCCGATCGCGGCCATGATGCCAAGCGCGATCGGCAGATCGTAATGACTGCCTTCCTTGGGGAGATCGGCGGGCGCGAGATTGACGGTGATCCGCTTGGCGGGCATGGCGAGGCCCGACGCATTCAGCGCGGCGCGGACTCTTTCACGCGATTCGGCGACCGCCTTGTCGCCGAGACCGACCACCGTGAAGACCACGTTGCCATTGGCGATTTGCACCTGCACGTCCACCGGCCGCGCCTCGATGCCTTCAAACGCAACCGTCGCAACTCTGACGACCATGGCACGCCCCGCCTTCCAC
>JBATYB010000377.1:0-15657 GCA_049673825.1 Methylocella sp.
GGCATCGGCTGCCCAGACCGTGACGAGCGAGAGCAATCCGAGCAGCCCTCGCGGGTCAAGCTTTCGAAGATCTGGTATGAGCCCCCCAAAACCGCGACCATTCCGGCGCGCCGCGCAACGGAAATCCTTAGGCGGCGATGGCCGGCTTGCGCCGGAAAACCCGCTGCCAGAACGTACGTTGGACTTCCGCCACCAGGATGCTCCGCTCGTCGGTCAGAAGCTTTACGGTGCCGGTCTGATCCTCGAGCAATTTTAGGAGCCGGACGCGCTCCTCCTGCCAATTCTCGGTGAGCCGGTGGCGGTCCTCGCGAAGGTGCGCGCGGTCGGCTTCGAGATCGGTGATGCGGCGGTCTTTTTCCGCGATCAGACTCTTTAATCCGGCGAGCTGGATCTCGAATTTGGCCGAATAGGGCATGGTTTCCGCGTCGGGTTGACCCGATTGCCAATCGCTCAACGAGGGTTCGTCCGCATCGGTTTTCGCGGTTTTCGGATACACGCGGAAAAGTTCGGCCGGATCGATCTGGTAGCCGTCCGAATTTTTTTCCCGGTACGACAACTTGCCGGAAGACAAGGCTTTCGAGATGGTGGATTTGGCGACGCCCGCCTCCTTGGCGGCCTTTCCGAGCGAGAGATACATGTGGTTTCCAATCGTTCGCGTGGGTGTTTGGAAACTATTTCGTAAATCCCTTAAGGAAAACTTAAGCGCAAATCGAAAAATGCGGGCGGCGTGGTAAGATTGCGTGGGGATTTGCGGCGAGGCGGGGCAGGGCGGAGGGTAATGGGTCGACGATGGGGGAGATTTCGGAAGAGCCAGAGAGCAAGTCCGCGAAACAAGCGGCTCAGAAAACCAGGGCGGAGGATAATCCTTGGTATTTGCTGGCGACGCTTTATGGCGTGCCTGGAGAGGGAGACTACGAGCTGCAGAAAAAAAATCGGGTCACCTGGAACCGCTACTTCGCCGCAAATCTCGACGACAAAATGCGAGCGCGACTGATTGAAGAGAAGCGGCACCCTGCGGAAGAGCTGACTCCTTTCTCGCCGGAGCAATTGGAGGACGTTAAAAGAACTTTCGCCAAGCGTTGCAAGGCGTCAGGGAAGATACTCGCGCTTCCGGCTAGCGACGCCGATATCGATTTTTGCTATGTCGATTTTGAACAAGGTGCTTTCTTTGGGGGATATCTCGTCAGAGACTGCTTTTTCCAGAGCGCGACTTTCTCCGGCGCGGCTGTATTTGCCAGGACGACGTTCTCCAAGGGGGCCCACTTTGACGGCGCGGCCTTCTCCAGCTGGGCCTCCTTTGGCGGCGCGGTTGCCTCCGGCGGCGCCTCCTTTGACGGCGCGACCTTCTCCGGCAAGGCCTCCTTTGGCGGCGCGGCCTTCTCCGGTGGGGCCTCCTTTGACGACGCGGCTTTTGGTCAAGAAAGCAGCTTCGTCAATGCGGAGATGAAAGGCGAAACCTCATTTGAGCGCGCGACATTCGAAAACGAGCCTCCCACATTCTTCAACGCGAAGCTTCACCAAGGCACCGTTTGGCGCGACATCAAAGATTGGCCGAAGCCCAAGCTCAAAGATGAGGCCGGGCGCTTCCTCGACGCTTATGCGTGCCTCAAGCTTGAAATGGACCGGCTGAAAAAGCATGAGGACGAACTCGATTTCTTCGCCCTCGAATTGCAATCGCGCCGAGTTTTGCAAGAGAGCGAATTAAAGGGATCGGGCCTGCCGATCGCGCTTTATGGCCTCGTTGCCGATTACGGCCGCAGCTACGCCCGGCCGCTGTACGCGATTATCGCGGTGGCGGCATTCGGTACGCTGGTGCTGTTGCTATCCGGTGCGCTCGCCGCGCCCTGGCAATCCCTCGGAATGAGCGTGGCGAACACCCTCAACGTGTTCGGCTTCCGCAAGGATTTACTCGATCCGCACCTTTTTGAGAATCTGCCTGCGCCATTGAAAATCCTGGCCGCCGGTCAAACCATCCTCGGCGCCATCCTCCTATTTCTCTTCGGCCTTGGCGTTCGCAACAAATTCCGCATGAAATGAGCCGCGCGAGAAGCGGGCTTGAGCGCAGCGGTCGAGCGCTGCCGAGCCTCCCCTCACCCCGGCGGCGTGGTTTCGAGCTCGAGCGTCCGCGCCTTCGCCGAGTAATGCGAGGCATTGCTCCTGCCCGCGCAAGCTTCACGCGCGAACGTGATGAGATGATGCGCGCAGAGGCCGACGCTTAAGACCGGCTCGATCTGACCGCGCACCAGGCGGCGCAGGGTGAATTTCCAGAAGGTGCGCTTGTAGTCGCCGCGAACCCCGACGATCCAAAGAATCCGGGCAAGGATCGTGAGACCCTTGGCAATGTTGCGCGCCGACAAACGCTGACGGCTTTTCGGCCGCTTCAAGCGATTGGGCCGTGTCGCGCGCATCTGGTATTCGTAGCGCGCGAACAAAATGTCCGGCCGGTAGGCTTTGGCCATGCAAGTCCGCCACATGGCGAGCACATCATCGTAAGGCAGCTTGAAATCGACATTCGACTCGCGCTCCAGATCCTCGTCGCGGAGCAGCCGGTTTTCTTGTTGCAACCGTTCCCACAGCGGCGTCGCCGGCAAGGCCTGCAACAGATTGATCGTCGCCATTGGAATGTTGGATTGCTCCAGAAAATCGAGAATCCGCGGGCCGGAATCCTTGGTATCGGTGTCGAGGCCGAGAATGATCCCGGACACCACTTCCATCCCGTGCCGGTTGATGGCGCGCACGGCGTCGAGGATCGGCACCATCAGGTTATGCGCCTTGTCGATGGCTTTGAGGGCCTCAGGTTCGGGCGTCTCGATCCCGCAGAAAATCGTGTCGAACGCGGCCTCGCGCATCAAGGCCAGGATTTCCGGCGAACGGGCAATGTTGAGCGTTGCCTCGCAAGAGAGGCTGACGGCGTAGCCGTTGCGTTTTTGCCACTGGATCAGGTGCGGCAGGAGGCCGCGCAGCGCGCGCCGGTTGGCGATAAAATTGTCGTCGACGAAATAAATCGAGCCGTTGACGCCGCGGGCCAGAAGCTTGTCGAGTTCCGCGACGACCTGGGCCGGCGTCTTGAGGCGCGGAACCCGGCCATAGAGGCCCGGAATATCGCAGAATTCGCACGTATAGGGACAGCCGCTCGAAAACTGAACGCTGCCGAGAAAATAGCGCCCGATCTCGGCGAGTTCGTAGGCGGGCGCCGGGAAATCGCAAAGGTCGCGGCGGGACTTCGTTCTCAGCACGAGCTGCTCGCGCGGGCGCGAGACGTCGCGCGCGAGAGTGTGGATCAGCGCGTCGGTCGCATCGCCGAGCTCGCCGACATGGAGATAGTCGAACCCTGGATAGAGCTCGGGACACGCCGACACCGAAGGGCCGCCGAGCACCGCCACCTTGCCGAAGGCGTGCGCCCTTTGGCATATATCCTCGATCCGGCGGCGCTGGATGTGCATGCCGCTGACGAAGACCGCATCGGCCCAGGCGAAATCGCCGGCGCGCGCCGGGCCCATGTTTTCGTCGACAAAGCGGACTTGCCAGGTCCTAGGAAGCACCGCCGCGATAACCAGTAGGCCTTGCGGCGGCATGAACGCGCGTACCCCATCGGTCAGCGGATAGGCGTATTCAAAGGTGCCGAACGAAGGAACGTAGCGCGGAAACACGCAGAGGATTTTCCGCGCGCTTACATCTTGCGCATGGATGTCGCGGCGGTCCTTATTCCCGATGTCTTGAGACATGCCTCGCATCCGGAGGGCCATCCGCGGACGGCTGGCTTGACCGCGAGTTTATTCGCGGAAGCGTTCTTGCGCAAGGTGCCGGCTCCGGGAAAGATGCAAAGCAGGCCTCGCGAGCTATTATTTTGGGGCCTCGCGGGGGGCCGCGGCCAGCGAACCGTCCTCGTGTTTCGCTCGACTTTCCCCGGCGGGCGCGGAAGCTCGGTTTTTTTTGCCGCGGGACCGCGCCATGCCGGCCAAGGATTTTGCTCCCGCGAGCACCGCCAGGAGATACGACGGCGGACCTTCGCCTGGCCGGCAAAACCGCCTTGACGCGTCGGGGAAAAATCCTTGGAATAGTCCAAGATAACAATGGCTTTGGCTTTCACGCCGCATTCGGCGCCATCCCCTTTCATCGCCATCCCTTGGACTCGAATCAAGGGATTACGAGAGACCCGGCGCTTTTCCCCTGGAGCGCGTGCCTTCGCCCGGCTGGCATGCGGCGCCGGACCCGCACTTTTCCTCGCATATGAAGTTGTGCTAGAGTAATTGCGTTTAGCTTTTCCGGCTTCTTGCCATTTCAGATGACGCCCATGTACAGCACCGTCACTCACGACATCCAGATCACTGTTCTTCCAGAATTCGTGCCTGAGCGTTCCGACGCCGACGAGGCCTCGTTCTGGTGGGCCTACACCGTTGAAATCGCCAACCGGGGCCATATGACCGTGCAGTTGACCGCCCGCCACTGGAAGATCACCGACGGCAACGGCAAGCTCGAGGAAGTAAAAGGCGCGGGCGTCGTCGGCGAACAGCCGGTTTTGAAGCCTGGCGAAACTTTTCGCTACACGTCGGGAACCACTATGACGACGCCGTCCGGCATCATGACCGGGAGCTATCGGATGGTGAACGAGAGGGGCGATGTTTTCGAGGCGGAAATTCCCGTCTTCTCGCTCGATTCGCCTTACGCGCGGCGCGTCCTCAACTGAGCCGCCGCCGCATTTACGCGCGCGGCCTGGCCGTCTAGGATTGGTGAAGCCGCCGGTCATGCCGCAAGCGAGCCACGTGCCGGACGAAAGGCTTGACGCGACGCTCGCCATGCTTGAGCGTCTGATCGGCTTCGACACGGAAAGCGCGAAATCCAACCTCGGCCTCGTCGCCTATGTCGAGGATTACCTCAAATCCCTCGGCGTCGCCTATGTGAAAATCCCCAATGCGGCCGGCGACAAGGCGGCGCTGTTCGCGAGCGTCGGCCCAAACCGCGATGGCGGGATCGTCTTGTCGGGACACACCGACGCGGTCCCCGTCGCGGGCCAGACCTGGACGAGCGATCCTTTCAAGCTGAGGCGTGCGGCGGACCGCGTTTATGGCCGCGGCGCCTGCGACATGAAGGGTTTCGACGCAATCTGTCTTGCCACGATTCCGGAATTCCAGCAGGCGCGCTTGGCCTCGCCGGTCCATATTCTCCTGAGCTATGACGAGGAAACCACCTGCCGCGGCCCGCTCGACGCGATCGCGCGGTTCGGGGCCGATTTGCCGCGCCCCGGCGCCGTGCTCGTCGGCGAGCCCACTTCGATGCAAGTGGCGGATGCGCATAAAAGCGTGGCGGCTTACGCGACGATCGTGCATGGCCAAGAGGCGCATTCCTCGAAGCCAAGTCTCGGCGCGAGCGCCGTCGAGGCGGCTTGCGATCTCGTCACCGAACTCTACCGCTTTGGCGCGGAGCTCGCGGCGAGCGGCGATCCGTCCGGACGCTTCGATCCTCCGGCGTCCACCGTTCATGTGGGCACGATCCATGGCGGAACCGCGCGGAATATCATGGCCGGGCTTTGCGCCTTCCACTGGGAGTTTCGCGCTCTCCCCGGCGTCGCGCAAAATCTGGCGCTTCGGCGGCTTGAGGAGTACGCCGCCCGTGTCGTGACTCCAAGGCTCACGCGCAATGCCAGGGACGCTTTTATCGAAACCTTGACGGAGGTCGAGGTTCCAGGGCTCAAGCCGGAAAGCGGCTCAATCGCCGAGACTTTGGCCCTAAAGCTCGCGCAATCGAACCGCACGATCGCCGTGTCTTTCGCCTCCGAGGCAGGCCAGTTTCAATTGGCCAATGTGCCGGCGGTCCTCTGCGGTCCCGGCTCGATCGCGCAAGCGCATCAGCCGGACGAATATATCGAGATCGCGCAGATCGAGGCTTGCATCGCCTTCATGCGCAGGCTAGCTGCCGAGTTGAGCTGATTTTTGGTAGTGGGTCAGATTGAATTTCGCCTTTTGACCCATTGCGGTAGAGCCGATATCTTGCAAACATTGGAACAAAGCCGATATCTTGCAAACATTGGAACAAAGCCGATAATCTTCATTGAGAAACGACTTCGTGAGCAGTGTTATCAAACGGCCCTTTGTCCGGCGCATCGAGCGATGGTTGGTGGGCTTGGGGATGGCAGCCATGGCCTACATTATCGAAAGAGCCGTGCTGCGCTCGATTAGGCGCGAGTAAAGGAAGCCAAAGCCCAACAAGCACCGGCGCACTCATTGAGCATTCAGCGTCGCCGCACCACCTCAATGAGCAGTCCGACGGTCAGCACACCTGCGATCGTACCGAAGGTCACGGGGATCCAGTCGGCCACCCTTGTCGACATTGCCGTGAGGCCGGTGGCGAGCCCGGCGGCTCCCGCAGTGAGTCCGAGCGCCAGCTGGCGTCCAGCATGGCGAATGGTGGTTTCGAGCGTTGACGCCTGGAAGTTTACCTCAAGCTTTGGCCCGGCGCGGACTCCGACGAGGCGTTCGACAGCCTCGATCACCCGCATCGCCCGCAATTTCAGTTTCTGTGACTGGTAGGCAATTGCCTTCGGGTCGAGTGTGGTCCTCATGCTCGTGAAGATCGACCGCATCAGGAACTTCCCGGCTACTTCGAAGGGATCGAGGTCCGGATCGAGGTCCGCCGTGGCTAGCTGTACCTGCGCGAGCGCTTTGGCAGCCAGCGCGAGCGATGCCGGAAGGGGCACCTTGTGGCGCAGTGAGATCTCGCTCATGTCCTGCAGGATCGGCCCGATCTGCATCTCGGCGAGGGCGGCGGTACGGTATTTGACCATCACTTCCCCGATCTCAGCCTGAAACCGGGAAACATCCAGGTCGCTGCGATCGCTAGCGCCGGCCATCATGAGCGTGACGTCAGTGAGAAATCCGGCGTCTTCCTGCCACAAGGCCATCAGCAGAAGGATCAAATGCTCGCGGAAGTCGGCCCCAACCGTTCCGGCCATCCCAAAATCAAGAAAGTAGATGCGGTCCTTCCACCACATAAGGTTGCCCGGGTGCGGGTCTGCATGGAAAAACCCATCCACTAGGACCTGCTTATAAAAGCTTTCCAGAAGCTGGCGAGCGGCCTGGGTCCGCTCCAGAACTTGCGGGGCCTGAGCGATCGGTATGCCTTGGATCTCCTCCATCACGAGGATTCGTGAAGTGGACAGCTCCCGGTGCACGCCAGGGACAGCGAGGCGATTGTAGTCTTTCAGCACGGTACGCATCCGCTCGATGTTTTCGGCCTCCTGGCGAAAGTCGAGTTCGCGGCGCAGCGACGTGGACAAGTGCTTAAACACGACCCCCATATCAATGACCTGATTGAGAGCGGGGCGCTTGCCAACTTTCTCGGCGAACACCTCGAGCAAAGCGAGGTCCTGCTCGATCGTCTCGTGTGCCGTCGGCCTCTGTACCTTGACCACGACCCGGTCGCCGCTCGCCAGTGTCGCACGGTGGACCTGGGCGATGGTGCCGGCAGCGAGAGGTTTTGGATCGATCGAATCGAACACGTCCTCCCAAGGGACGCCAAGCTCTTGCTCCGTAACTTGGACCCCTTCTTCTTCGCTCATGGGCGCGACGTTGTCCTGTAGCGTCGCGAGCTCCTCAATGTAGTCGGCCGGCAAAAGGTCCGGCCTTGTCGACAACACCTGTCCGAGCTTTGCGTAGATCGGACCGAGTTCCTCGAGGGCAGCTCGCAGCCGCTTGGCCTGCTGACGGCGGCCGGCCGCACCCGGCTGGTCGGAGCGGCGGAATAGCTCCTTCAGTCCATACTTGCTCATCACCGCCGCGATCTGCGCGCCCCGCGCCATCAGCCGGGGCTCGGAAAGCGGGGGCTCGGTGCTTCGGATCACGGTCGACGCTTCCCGCGCTGTGCGGTCGCCGGCCAGAATGGTGTTCACGATGACCACGTTACAGCGGGCGTTGTGGCTGATGCGGTTGGGGATGTTGCCGAGCAGAAACTCCTTCCGCCCTGCCATTCCCACATTGCCGACTACGAGAACGTCGATCGCCTCCCGCTCGACGGCGCGAATGATCGCCATCGCCGGATCGTCATCGACAATGACTAGCGCACGGCCGCGCTCACCGGCGAGCTGCTTGGCGTACAGGGCGAGCTCATCGCCCGCTGCGTCCGCTCGGGTGCGTTCGGAGGCTCCGTACTCGGTGACAGCCGGGCTGTGCGATAGGACTACCTGCACGACGATCAACTCGGCACCGTAGCGCTCGGCGAACGAAGCGGCCCATTGGACCGCTTGATCCGCCGTTTCGGACCGATCGGTGCCCACCATTATGCGCCGAACTGGGGCAACCGGGTTGCTCTCCGGTCGAGTATGCATAGGCGTCTTGACGTCATGCATCATATTGAACCTTCTCGCCGCGGAATTTAGGTTTAAAATTGCTTGTGCGCCTGCGTTCCTGACTAGCAACTGGCCATGCACGAATAGTGGTGCGTAAGAAGGATTTGATTTTCTAAGTTCGTTGCTCGGCTTGCGCGATTTTGCCAAGCCCCTTAGCCGCCATCGCATATCCGCCGGCAGCGCCATCGATGAAATGAAAGTGATGGCCGAATACGGTCGGCGTGAAGCAGGTCATCAGCGCGTCGGGCTGGCGATGCAGCCCGTAACGGACGACGCCGCGCCGTGCGGCATCCGCGAGCAGAGCCTCGATGCAATCGGCGAGCTCTTGCGAGCAGTCGAGCGTCATGCGCAGGCCGTCGGCGTATTTCCTGAAATCCGAGTTCTCGATCACCTCACCCAGGTAGGTGCTCGGCCGGAACCTGCCGACGCTCAGACCGAACCGCAAAGTGGCGCAGTAAAACAGCGTCCTTACTGCCACGTAAAGCCGGTCGATGAACAGCGGATGCGCCGGCTTGTGCCGCGCCCGCGCCTCGAGGTCCAACCCACTCGGGGGCCATTTGACGGGCAGGGACCCGCCGCGCATCGGCCTGCCCGGCTGTTCAGCGTTCGCAGTCAGGGCGAGCAGCGCTTCCAGCAGTCCCGAGAATTCGCCGGTCATCTCGCGGCTCGACGGCATCACCAGGAGGGACAGGATAGTGCCGTGGATCGAGGGCATTTTCTCGAACCCGCATGACAGGTTGGTGAGGTCGGGACGAGCCCCGGCCGGGGCCGGCTCCACAGCGAAGGCGCCGCGCTTCATCGCCTGTTCCGCCCACGCCAATCCACCGCCGGAAAACATCGCGTAGGTCACGTTCGATGAGGGTGCGAAGCGGGCGATCCGCACGTCGAGCCCCTGCGCCCGAACGGTCGAGATAGGCACCATTGCCGCGCGAAGCGATAGGGCAAGCTCGTCGTGCACATAGACGATAGTCGCCGCAAGCGCCTCTCGGGCGCAGGCTGCCCACTCGGGAGGAACGGCAAAGCCCGCGCCGTCGCCGCCGAATACGAAAGGGAACTCGGGGGTGCCGACCGCATTTGCGACCGCGGTAATGACGGACGCGCCCGCCATATTGACCGCCTTGTAGCCGCCCGCCGCAATCACGCTGGTCGAGCCGACAATGTCGGCAAGCCCGAGCATCCAGCCGTCGTCCGGCAGTGGTTTGTACAGGGCCGGCTCGACGATGCGGTTAAATCCGTCAAATACTGGAACGCCGGCATAAAACGCATCCGCCATGGTCGGCGCCTACCTTTACTGCTATCCGTTCAGCCCTAAGGCTCTGGATAAAATCGTGAACACACCGTAATAACACAACAAAGCTGCTGGAGTAAAAAACTTTCAAAACGCGCTGGGACAAGCACAATGCATTTTGATGGAATCCGTAACGCTCATCTTGAGCAAGTCGCAGCAGAGCTTTATAGCGACCAAATGCCCTACCATAGCTTCAGCCACGTACTGGGAACGTTGGCAGCAGGAGCAGTACTGGTGGAAAGTTGCCTCAAGCAAGGCGTTCCAATTAATTGCCACGTAGTCTATTATGCACTACTTTTTCATGATGCTGGTTACGATGAAAACCACATCAGTAAGGGCTTTACCAGTAAAGAGGAGTATTCCGCCCACCTCGCTGCTCAGTGCTTGCGTGCCGAAGCTATTCCTGAAGATACCGTCAGACGGGTCGTTGCAGCCATTCTCAGCACCCAGCGAGACGCGGAGTTCACCTCCAATGAGGAAAAAGCAGTTCGAGCAGCGGATCTTGCTGGGCTCGCGAGCGATTACGAAACTTTTCGGTCCAATGTGGAAAAGCTGCGCCAAGAGTGTGAAATGTTAACAGGGCGCAAGGTAGCTTGGGATGAATGGAAGACGTCCGCTAAAGAAACGATCAGTTTCTATTTGAGCCAGGAAATCCGTTTCACTACATCTGATGCTTGCGTTGACAATGCAGCCATATTTTATGCAAAAGCCAACCAGAATCTGTCGCGATTGCTGAGCGAGGATTAGGGCGTATTTTTTCAGTCATCAGAACCTGCGGCACTGAATGTCTCTTGCTGGCGCTGAGCGGTCGTTGTGGACGGCGGCAAGCCGAAATTCAACCTACCCGCTACCGATTTTTTGCGCGTCGCGCGTCACGGCTCCAGGACGGAATCCCAATAGAGATAATCCATCCAGCTTTCGTGCAGATAATTGGGCGGAAACCGGCGGCCGTTCTGGTGCAGATCGTTGACCGTTGGTTGATAAGGCATCCGCGCCGGCCACATGCGCGCCTCGCCGGGGCGCAGATCGCCCTTGCGCAGATTGCAGGTGGAACAGGCGGCGACGACATTTTTCCAGGTCGTGGTGCCGCCCTTCGAGCGGGGGACGAGATGGTCGAAGGTGAGATCCTCGCGGGAGCCGCAATATTGGCAGCTGAAACGGTCGCGGAGAAAGACATTGAAACGGGTGAAGGCGGGATGGCGGGAGGGCCGTACATAGCGTCTGAGCGAAACCACCGAGGGGAGCCGCATCTCGAAGCTCGGACTTCGGACCGTCTTATCGTAATTGGAAACGATGTTCACCCGGTCGAGGAACACCGCCTTGATCGAATCCTGCCACGCCCACAGCGAAAGAGGGTAGTAACTCAACGGCCGGAAGTCGGCATTGAGCACGAGCGCCGGGCACGCTTCCGGGGAGACCCTGGGTTGGCAATGAACCGTCACATCAGCTACCTCGCCTGCGCGTCGCCAGCTAGCCGCAACGCCGCAGGCTCATGATTATATCCACCTCGAATCCAAGGCTAGCCCCTTTCGTTACATTTTACAGGCTCGATGACACCTTTGTGACTTGAAACAACGGTCCGCGCGGCAGCGGCTTATCGCGTCGGAACCGGCGTGCCGCTGCGATAATCGTAAAACCCGCGCTGGGTTTTGCGCCCGAGCCAACCGGCTTCGACATATTTCACGAGCAGGGGACAGGGACGATATTTCGGATCGGCCATGCCGTCGTGCAAGAGCTGCATGACGGACAACACAGTGTCGAGCCCGATGAAATCGGCGAGCTGCAAGGGTCCCATGGGATGATTCGCGCCGAGCCGCATCGCGGTGTCGATCGATTCGACCGAGCCCACGCCCTCGTAGAGCGTATAGATCGCCTCGTTGATCATCGGCAGCAGAATGCGATTGACGATGAAGGCGGGGAAATCCTCGGATACGGTAAAGGTCTTGCCGAGCCGGGCGATCAGCGCCTTGGCCGCGTCGAACGTCGTATTTTCGGTCACGATGCCGCGGATCAACTCGACGAGCTGCATGCGCGGGACCGGATTCATGAAATGAATGCCGATGAACCGTTCCGGCCGGTCGGTGATCGAGGCAAGCCGGGTGATCGAAATCGACGACGTATTCGTCGCCAACATCGCGGTTGGCTTCAACGAAGGGCAAAGCTTGGAAAAAATCTTGCGTTTGACCTCCTCGCTCTCGGTGGCGGCTTCGATGACGAGGTCGCTGTCGGCAAAGGCGTCGTAGCCGGGCGCGGGCTTGATCCGGCTCAAAGCCGCGTCGCGCGCCGGCGGATCGACTTGCTTCCGCTCAACCTGGCGCGCGAGGTTGCCCGCGATCGTGGCGAGCCCGGCGTTGATGTGGGCTTCCGAGATATCGTTGAGAGCGACTTCGATGCCGGCTAGCGCGCAGACCTGGGCGATCCCCGTGCCCATTTGGCCGGCCCCGATCACCCCGATTTTGTTTATGTCCATTTTTTTCGCTCGCAACGGAAATCTCGCAACGGAAATCAAGCGGGAAGACTCATGCCATTTTGGTCCCACCGATTTCTAAACCAAAGACGAACCTATATCCACTAAACCGGCCAAGCTCCAGAGCACGATTGGGCCGAGGCGGAACCCGGTTTCGCGACAAGCTCGCGGCGAGAACGCGCATGATACCAAAAGCCTAGAGCTGTCTCGCCCGTCAAGGAATCGGCTCTAGAGCGCGCCCCGATTACGCAAAATCACGTGATCGAGAAGGAATCGCTCTAATTCAAAATTGGAGCGCGTTTTTATCGAAAAAGTCGAGCGACTTTTTTAAGGACATGCTCTAACGGCCGAGCTTGGCAAGCTCCGCGTTCAGCGCCGGCAGGATCGCGAAGAGATCGCCGACGAGCCCGTAATCCGCGATCTGGAAGATCGGCGCCTCCTCATCCTTGTTGATGGCGACGATGACCTTCGAGTCCTTCATTCCGGCGAGGTGCTGGATGGCGCCGGAGATGCCGACGGCGATATAGAGATCGGGCGCGACGGCCTTGCCGGTCTGGCCGACCTGCCAATCGTTTGGCGCGTAGCCGGCGTCGACCGCGGCGCGCGACGCGCCCATCGCCGCCCCGAGCTTGTCCGCGATGGGCTCGATCAGGGTCTTGAAATTGTCCGCGTTTTGCATGCCGCGGCCGCCGGATATGACGACCCTGGCCGAGGCAAGCTCGGGGCGCTCGGATTTGGCAAGCGTCTCATCCTTAAAACTCGAAACCTCCGGCGCGGGGGCGGCGGCGATCTTTTCGACTGGAGCGGAGCCGCCCCCGCCGGCCGGCTGAAACGCCGCCGTCCGGACCGTGATGACTTTCTTGGAATCGGTCGATTGCACGGTCTCTATCGCGTTTCCGGCATAAATGGGCCGGTCGAACGTGTCGGGCGCGGCGACTTTGATAATCTCCGAAATCTGCATCACGTCGAGGAGCGCCGCAACCCTCGGCATGACGTTCTTGCCGGTCGAGGTCGCGGCGGCCAGGATCGCCGAATAATTGGCGGCCAACCCGACGAGAAGCGCCGCCAGCGGTTCAGCCAATTGATGCGCATAAACCGGATCGTCCGCGACCAACACGTTTTCGATGCCGTCCAGGCTGGCGGCGGTCCGCGCCGCGGCTTCCACCCGCTCACCGGCGACGAGGACATGAACGGGCTCGTTAAGCGCCTTGGCGGCCGTCAGCGCCTTGGCGGTCGCCTCGTTGAGCTTGCCGTTCGACACCTCGGCGAGAAGCAGCACCGCCATCAGATCACCCCGGCTTCGTCCTTGAGCTTCGCGACAAGCTCGGCGGCGGAGGCGAGTTTGATCCCCGCCTTGCGCGTGGGCGGCGCAACGGTCTTCAAAATCTTGAGGCGCGGCGCGATATCGACGCCAAAGTCGGCGGGTGTCTTCTCCTCGATCGTCTTCCTCTTGGCTTTCATGATATTTGGCAGCGAGGCGTAACGTGGTTCGTTGAGGCGGAGATCGGTTGTGACGACGGCGGGGAGTTTGAGGCAGACGGTTTGCAATCCGCCGTCTACCTCTCGGGTAACATCCACGTGTCCCTCGCCAACCACGACTTTCGAGGCAAAAGTGCCCTGGCCCCAGCCCAAAAGCGCGGCCAGCATTTGTCCGGTCTGGTTGCAATCGTCGTCGATCGCCTGCTTGCCAAGGATAATCAGGAGAGGTTCCTCCGCGACCGCGATAGCTTTCAAGAGCTTGGCGACGGCGAGCGGTTCGACCGGCTGGTCCACCTTAATGAGAACGCCCCGATCCGCGCCCATCGAGAGCCCCCTCCTGATCGTCTCGGCGGCCTGCGCCGGCCCGATCGACACCACGATCACTTCGGTTGCCTTGCCGGACTCCTTCAGGCGCAACGCTTCCTCGACGGCGATTTCATCGAAAGGGTTCATCGACATTTGAACGTTGGCGAGATCGACGCCGGAACCGTCGGGTTTCACCCTGATCTTGACATTGTAATCGACCGCCCGTTTCACGGGCACGAGAATTTTCATGGGAAAAACTCTAACCGACGAGCAGATCGGGCTCGGTGCGGTCACGTACAGGCCCCACGTCTACAAGTCAACGCGATCGGAATTGACAAAAAACAGGAACCGGGGGCACCGGAGTCTCTGCCACTGGCGGCATGGCTTTGCCGGTCTTGGCTATGGCGCCAAAATGCCGCTGTTTGACGAGACCCGAATCAGCCCTAGGTTGCATTCCCCTACGGAAAGGATCCTTCCGTGATCCGATCCTTTGCCCGAGAGGATCCTTCCGGCCAAGGCTAAGGTGTGCGAGTGCAGAATCAATCAGTCCTTATTTCCGGTATCGGCATTGCCGGCACGACGCTTGCTTATTGGCTCGGCGAGCGCGGCTTCAAGCCAACTCTCGTCGAACGAGCATCGCATCTGCGCACAAGCGGCTATGTCATCGATTTTTGGGGCTTCGGCTACGACATCGCGGAGCGGATGGGGCTCCTCTCCGGTCTCAAGTCCGAGGGCTACGATGTCGAAGAGGTTCGCTTCGTCAATGCGGAAGGCCGCCGCGAAGGCGGCTTCGGCGTCGACATATTCCGTTCGCTCACCGGTGGCCGGTACGTAAGCATTGCGCGTAGTGATTTGGCCAAGCTGATCTATCACAAGATCGACGGCCAGAGTGAAACCATTTTTGGTGACAGCATCGTCGGCATTGAAGACACCGGCGACGATGTCGGTGTCGTTTTCGAACGCAGCGCGCCGCGCCGGTTCGACCTCGTTATCGGAGCCGATGGTCTCCATTCGGCAGTCCGCGAGCTGGTGTTCGGAACCCAGAGCCGCTTCGAGAAATATCTTGGTTACGCTGTCGCCGCGTTTGAAATCAAAGGCTATAGACCCAGGGACGAGCGCGTCTACGTCAGTCATGGCGTTCCGGGCAAGCAGGTGTCCCGCTTCCCCATGCGCGATGATCGCACGCTGATCTTGTTCGTCTTCGCAGACGGTTCGGATCGGAACGCCGCCGTGCATGATATGACAGGGCACAAGGCTATCCTCCATAAGGAGTTCGACGATGTCGGATGGGAATGCCCAAGGATTCTTGCCGCGCTGGATGCCTGCGACGATGTCTATTTTGACCGTGTCAGTCAGATTGAGATGGAAGTTTGGTCGCGTGGACGGGTGGCTCTGGTCGGCGACGCCGCCTTCTGCCCGTCGCTGCTGGCAGGCCAAGGCGCGGCCCTCGCCATGATATCGGCTTACGTTGTCGCGGGTGAGCTTGGCCAGAGCGAAGGACGGCCGGAAGTGGCATTTCGGCGCTACGAGCAGTTGCTGCGACCATTTATGACGGCCAAGCAAGGCGTTGCTGAGCGGTTTGCAAGTTCATTCGCGCCAAAGACGCGATTGGGGCTATTTTTGCGTAACAAGGTAATGAACGCCTTTGCACTTCCCTTTGTTGCAAACCGCGTGCTTAGCGGACTTCTCGATCGGATAGAATTGCCGGACTACTCGACCCAATATTGCAATGGAACGGACGAGGCAGGGCGCACTGGCTGATCGGCGGTTTGCCCC
>JBATYB010000378.1:0-3799 GCA_049673825.1 Methylocella sp.
AACGAAATCACCCCAATTTGAGAACCGAGAAACGAGAAAATCTTCTAGGATAAATGTGAGTAGTCTTTAATTATCAGTTTAGGAAAGACCTTCGGATGTTTCAGAGCCGCTTAAGCGATATTGTAGAGCCTCGGGATCGTGCCAACACAGATTCGCGGTTATTCCCCCAATTCAAAATCTCCTGCCAAAAAATCGAAATCCTGGCTCGGTTAGTCGATCTGTTTCTTATTGCGATTGCGAGTACCCTTGGAGGGATCGTTTATCAACACGTTTGGCTCGCGAGCCCCGCCACGGTCGAAGCCTGTTTGAGTGTCGGCATTATCGCCGGCTTGGTATATGTTTCCTGGGTCAGCGCGCGCGGCCTGTACCGGCTTCCCGTGCTGCTTGCGCCGCTTCCGTATATTGGCCGGCTCCTTGCGATATTTGCCGCCACCGCTCTTTTGGTGGCCGGATCTCTGTTATTTCTGAAAGGCGACGTCGCGTTTCCGGTCTCGCCTTTGATTGCAGCTTTATTACCGCAAATGATTCTCTTGGTGATTGCCCGTCGGGTTTTCGCCAAGGCAACGCGCGCCCTGCTGCTGGCGGGGACCCTCGGCGGACGCCGGGTCGTGACGATAGGCGAACCGGCGGAACTGCTGGGATTGAGTGCAAATTTCCTATTGCGATACTGTGGTTCGCGGGAAGTCTTTCGGGTGCCGCTCGCGACGAATCGCGGGCGCCGCGAGGACGAGGTCCTGGCCGGTCTAGACTGTGCCCTCGCGGCGGCGCGCGAACATGGCGCCGAGGAATTTTTGGTGGCGCTGCGCTGGAGCAGCCAGGAGCTTCTCGAAACAATTCGCTGCCGCCTTCGCGAGTCTCCGCTTGCGGTCCGGCTTTTGCCTGATCATAACATCAGAACCCTGCTCGCGCAGCATGGTTTGTCCGCGGAGGGGCTGTCGCGCCCGGTGGCTATCCAGGGGGCGCCGTTGACCGCTGTCGAGAGAGCGGTCAAGCGGACACTGGACGTCGTTGGTTCCATGACGGCAATAGTGTTTTTGTCGCCGCTATTTTTGCTTGCCGCGATCGCGGTCAAGCTCGATAGCGGCGGTCCAATCATATTCCGGCAACGGCGAACCGGATTCAACGCGAAGGAGTTTGTCATCTTCAAGTTCCGGACGATGACGGTTCTCGAGGACGGGCCAGCGGTAACGCAAGCGTGCCGTGGCGATCTTCGCGCGACACGTGTCGGCAAATTCCTCCGCCGGTCGAGCATCGATGAGCTGCCACAGCTCCTCAATGTGCTAAAAGGCGAAATGTCCCTGGTTGGGCCGCGACCGCATGCGATCGCCCATGATAGGGAATACAAGGTTCACATTGCCGATTATGGTTTTCGCCACCACATCAAGCCGGGGATTACCGGCTGGGCGCAGGTCAACGGATTGCGCGGCGAAACCCGGTCCCTTGAGAAAATGACCGAGCGTGTGAAGTTGGATCTGTGGTATATCAATAATTGGTCGCTCGGCTTCGACATCGCTATCGTAGCGCGGACTTGCTTCGAGGTTCTGCGCGACCGCGCCTATTGATGGCCCGGTCGCGGTTCGCTGGCAACAGCGGAATTTGGCCTTCGTGACGCGTTGGCCGATTGACCGTTCCCGGCGCCGCGCGGGGGCACCTGCCTGTGAGCAACGATGCCGCACCGGATTTTCAAGCGAAACGGAACCCTGTTCGCACCGCTTACGGGTTCTGCTCCGTCGCGGCAAGAGGCAAGGTCTCTCCTTGCGCGAAAATCACTTCGAAACGCCGCTTAAACTCCTCCGCCGCGGCTTGGCTGTCGACGACGAGCAGATCATTATCTTGCCGCTTCAGTCCCGACGCGGAAAAGTTCGCGGCACCCGTGCGTAGCCATCGGCCGTCGATTTGATAGCTCTTGAGGTGCATCAAAGGCGAACCCGGACGCTTGAAGCGCATCTCGATCGCAGGATTGGCGAGCAATTCCCGGAACAGCGGGGTCGGCTCCCGCTCGCCGATTCGCCGGCCATCCATGTACATGCGAACCCTGACACCTCGCCCCGCCGCGCGGATCAATGCCCGCATGACCGGCCGATCGGTCAGGACATAGGCGGCGATGTCGATGTCGTGCTCCGCCCGATCGATCAGCGCGACATCGGCTAGCTCCAGATTTTCGACCGGCGCATAGTGAATGACCGGCGCGGGGTCGGCGAGGCACCGCAAGAGCGAGACAAACACTAGGATAAGGCCAAGACCGAGCCCAACGCCGGCACGAACGTGCAAAAGGGTCATCGATCTTGGTCCATCCCGCGGCTATAAGACAGTAGTTGGCAGGTTGGCCTTTCCCGTGCCTGGTGTCCGGCCTTTTGGCAGTTGCGCGGGCATTGCTTTTGCCGCAAGTTGACAAGCGGCCGGGGATGCTATCAGCCCGGCGACGGCGCGACGGATTGCCCGCCGAAGGGCGGATTCGCGACTTTTTGCAATTTTTGCGGAGGGAAAGTGTCTGGGACGACCTCGCGAACGGCCGGCCCCGAGCGTGGCCGCACGTTGCTGCCGGAGCGGCTCGCCAGCGGTTACGAAGCCTTCCTTGGCGGGCGTTTCATGCGCGAACAAGACCGGTTTCGTCATTTGGCCGAGGCCGGACAAAAACCCCGGATCATGCTGATCGGATGCTGCGATTCGCGCGTATCGCCGGAACTCATCTTCGATGCGGAACCGGGAGAACTCTTTATTGTGCGCAACATAGCCAATCTCGTGCCGCCCTACGGGCCGAACGATGATTTGCACGGCACCTCCGCGGCGCTTGAATTCGGGGTGATGGGTTTGGGCGTCGAATCCATCGTGGTCATGGGACACGCGGGTTGCGGTGGGGTGCGCGCCTTCGTTCGCGGCGAAGCCGACGCCCGTCACGAGCCGCTTTCGCCCGGCGATTTCATTGGCAAATGGATCAGCCTAATCAATCCTGCGGCAGCGCGAATCAAGCCGGCTGGCGCGCCGCTCGACGAGCACATCGAGCGTTTGGCCCTGGCTTCGATCGGCCAAGGTCTCGCCAATTTGCGCACCTTTCCCTGGATCGCCGAGCGCGAACAGCAAGGCAAGCTCGGCCTTCACGGAGCCTATTTCGGCATCTCCAGGGGCACGTTGCTTGCCCTCGACGAGGTTAGCGGGCGCTTCGAACCGGTAGCGGCCGGGGCGCATCGCGCCGCTTTTGCCAGGCCGGGCTCATAAGGCATGATCGATCCAATTGAGCACAATCGAACATGCCCCGGGAGCGAACCACTCTTTTTTATTTAAGGTTTGGCGGTATCAAGGGGTTGGTTCTCGTCTTGCCCCGAGTGCCGGTTGCCGTGGGACGAGTGGCCGCCTTTGCGGCCGGCTTCCGAAGCGAGTTGGCGGTTTTGCGAGAAACTGCGCTTTTCATCGGGAACGCTTCGACCCCCCTTGCGTGCGATTTCGCGTTGTTTCTCCGCATCCATGGACGCAAAGCCCCGATTCGAGGTGCTAACATTCTTTCGCATGGTCCTGCCTCTGATCATGGTATGTCCCGCTAACCGTTAAGTCGGACAACGGTTCCATAACTTCCAAAGCCAACCCAGAACTGGTCGCTGGCGGCCTGAGTCACATGGAAAGTTGGATAGAGGTATTTTAACGTGACGCGGGCGTTTTTGGCGATGAGCTGCCAATCGGCCGTGGCGTGGTTGGCGTTTCGATCCTCCTCCCAAGCGGCGATTTCCTTGGCGCGGGTTTCCTGGCCGGGAATGCGGCGATCGAGGCACTGGTTCGAGAGGACGGCGAGTTCGGATTCGGCCAT
>JBATYB010000379.1:0-3609 GCA_049673825.1 Methylocella sp.
GTCTCGCCCGTCGCCGTCAAATAATGTTCGTTCAAAAGTCTTGTGGCTTTCTGCCGTGGGGCCGGGCCAGTGCCGGTCTGAGCTTGAACCACGGTGATTCCGATGCCAGTCGCGCACAGGAGCGCAACAAAAAGCGGTTTCATCATAGCGTCCTCCCCGAATAGCTTCCTCCCTTACCGCCGGGCCTAACGTTCTGGCGGCCATGAAGGTTCTTTCGCACCGGCTTTTTAATGCGGGTTCCCGCGTCGCAATCCGTTAACGCAACTTTAAGGGAACGCGCGCAAGGCTCGTTACCAAAGCCTTAACCAACCTTTGGAGCGCGCGCATGGACGATTCTCCAGACGAAGCCGTTGCTGTACCCGCCGCGGCCCGGCCGCGGGGCGCGAATGTCCCCGCGGCAGGAGCGCGGGGCAGGGACTCGAAGCACGGGGCCGCCTCCGGCCTTGTGCCTTTCAAGGAAGCCGAACCAGCATCGGCGCGACAAACGCCGCCGCGCTTCGAGCAGTTTCTCGGCTATGGCTCGTATGCGGCCCTGGCAGCCTGTCTATTTGGGTTCGCTTGGGCGGCGGGATCATATTATTCCGGTAATTATTCAGGGTTTTACGCGTTGAAGCCGCCGCCCGCCCGTGCTGTCGCGACACAAGAGAGCGTGGACCGTGGCGAGTTGCTCCGCACGGCGCAAACAATGGCCGAGGATATCCGGGCCCTCAAAGTCAACGTCGAGGCTTTGCGCGCCGCGCAGAGCCAGGCCGCGAAGGATGCCACCGCGCTCGAAGGCCTGAAGTCGCGTCTCGAAGCGGCGAACACGGCAACCGGCGCCTCGATCGCCGAGCTTGCGGATAAGGTCGAGCACATGCAGCGCGAGCCCGCCGCGAAGCTTTCCCAAGTTCTCGAGCGGCTCGATCGCATCGAACGCCAGATCGCGGTGCCGCTCGCTACCGCATCAATCGGCGCCACCGCGGCACCGGGAAAGGCGGCCGCCGGGAAACAAACGAAACTTGCCGTTCCACCGCCAAAGCCGCCGCTTGAAAACGCGAAGGGACGTCCGCAGTTGATCACGAACTGGGTTGTCCGCGATGTTTACGACGGGGTCGCCCTCGTCGAAAGTCCGCGCGGCGCGATCGAGGTCGCGCCTGGAGAGATCATTCCCGGGGCCGGCATGGTGAAATCGATCGAAAGGCGCGGCGCCGGCTGGATCGTGATCACGAGCCGCGGTCTTGTCGATTCCGCCCGCGACAGTTACCTGCCCTGACACCGGCTGGCGGCCAGCCCGGACTTGGCAACCCCGCCGGATGCGATGAAATTTGAGACTTGGTACCGCCACCCCGGCTCGAACGGGGGACCTCTAGATCCACAATCTAGCGCTCTAACCAACTGAGCTATGGCGGCGTGCCGGAATGCGCCGGAATGGGCCGGACCGTAAAAGGATCAATCTTCGATTGCAAGGCCGCGAACGATGTCCCGCAAGAGGAGAAAACTAAACCGCGATGTTGCCGTATCTCAGCATTCGAGCGTAAGAATAGGTTGATCCAATCGCCTGGAAAAGGATGCGGCCGGGGGGCCTCCGGCGTTCGCACCGCGAGGATGTCGTAAAGGTGATCCATGTTGGCGGAGAAAGCGCAAGGCTGCATGACCGGGTTTTGCTGCGCGCCGGGGCTGACCCGGCAAGACATCGCGGAAGTTTTGGCCGTCCTGCCGTCCGGGCTTGCGTCCCGTATGCCAATTGTGGCGATCCGTGGCAAGCATGCGGCGCATCCGGACAAGCTGATTCTCGCCAGCGAAAGCCTGCTGCATTTGTGCGGCGCGAAAAGTCTCGCCGGCCTTTTCCACTTTCTTTCCGGCGGGGAGGGAGGCTGCTCGCGACGGCTCGCCGATGTTGCCGCGAGCCTCAATCTCGATGCCGCGCCCGCCATCGAAAGGCTGCATTTCGGCGTGGGCAGGGCTACGAGAACCATCACCTTCCTTTGCCGCAGCGCGAGCGGCGGACGAGCGCCGCCACTGTTCGCCGGTGCGGTCCTCGACGTTTTTGACCGGCAGGAGGAGGCAACTTCCCTTGAGGCGCGCGCCGAGCCGCCGGCTAGCCCGGGAGCCGTGGCCCATGGGAATGGACCCATTGCACCGGGTCCGCCAAAGACTGCGCTCCGCCCGTCGCGGCTGGGCGCCGGAAGCAGCCGCGAAAGCCTCGAAAAGGAGCTGCGCCGCCAAAAAAGCGAGTTTCGCGAGCTAAGCGCCATTTTGGATACCGCGATGGACGGCATTGCCGTGCTCGATTCGCAAGGGCGAATCCTGAGCCTGAACCGCTCCGGCGAGGCTCTTTTCGGCTGTGATCAAAACGAGGTAGCGGGGGAGCATTTCACCAGCTTGATCTCACCGGAAAGCCGTGCGCTTGCGAATGCCTATTTCGAAGAGCTGAAATCGCACGGCGCCGCCAGTCTGCTCAATCGGGGGCGCGAGGTCATCGGCCTCGCCGGACAAGGCGGGACTATTCCGGTCTTCATGACGCTTGGCCGGATCGGGGCATCGCCGGGCGCCGGCGAGCAACGGGCGGCGCGCTTTTGCATCCTCTTGCGCGACGTCACGCATTGGAAAAAGGTCGAGAGGGAGCTTGAGGCAGCCCGCACGGACGCCGAGCGGGCAAGCGCGTTGAAGTCGGATTTTCTCGCCAGGGTCAGCCACGAAATCCGGACGCCGCTCAATGCGATTCTCGGCTTCGCCGAAGTCATGATGGACGAGCGTTTCGGCTCGATCGGCAATCAGCGCTACAAGGATTATGTAGGCGATATTCATGCCTCGGGCACGCTGGTCATGAGTCTGGTCAACGATCTTCTTGATCTTTCCAAGATCGAGGCTGGCAAGATGGATTTCGCGTTTGCATCGATCGACGCCAATCGCATTGTCTCGGAATGCGTCTCGATCATGCAGCCGCAGGCAAGCCGCGAGCGGGTCGCCCTGAGGCTTTCAATGTCGCCGGCGCTTCCCAACATTCTCGCCGACGAGCGTTCGCTTCGCCAGATCGTCTTGAACCTTCTGTCGAACGCGGTGAAGTTCAACCGGCCGGGCGGTCAAGTCGTCGTCGCCACCATGCTCGCCGATTCTGGAAGCGCCGTTATTCGCATTCGCGATACCGGGGTCGGCATGTCCGAGGCCGGCATCGGCGTGGCTTTCGAGCCCTTCCGGCGGCTTGCCACCGCGAGGCCGTCGCGCGGCACCGGGTTGGGCCTGCCGCTGACCAAAGCCTTGGCCGAGGCCAATCACGCCTCCCTTACCATCAAGAGCAAGGAACACGAGGGCACTTTGGTCGAGGTTGTCTTCCCGCCGGCGCGCATTTTAGCCGAATGATCCGGCTCCAGAGGGCGGCTTGACCGCATCGAAGCCGATGGAGCCTAGCCGGATCGCGTCGAACGCCGCCGCGGCGACGGCCGATTCGAAAAACAAACTCCATCGGCCGCAACCCCTGGATGAACTCGCGCTTGCCGCGATTGCCCATGCGGGCTTCCAACAGCCGGCGCGGATGTCGAAGAGACTCCGGCAGTATCCCGTTCTGTAAGAGCGTCGCCGGGCCGAGCGCGCCGGCCTTTTGCTCAAGCAGCGCCAGGTAATGTCTGGGAA